>JAEXQJ010000401.1 GCA_023438785.1 Pseudomonadota bacterium | reverse complement strand
CCTTCCTTGACGATGTCGCTGAAGAAGAACTGCCCAATGCGCACCTGCGCCGCCACAAATCTAAAGTCGTGCACCAACAAGGTGACCGGCGTTCGCCCCGCCATGGGCCGCACCTTCCTCGTGATGCGGTTCCAGAGCGCATCGTCCTCCGCCACCTCCTCGCTCGCCACGACCACCAGCAGGTCGTAATCGCTGTAGTAGCCATTCGCCAGATCCTCCACCCAATCCCCGCGCGCGTGGCTGCCGAACAGAATGATCAGCTCCACGTCCACGGTCTGTTGAATGAACGCGGCGATCTGGCGAAGCTGCGCGATCTTGCGTGGGGGCAGATGGTCCAGGTCGGTTTTCATCGCGGGCCAGAATCTAACACGCGGGGGCGCGATTCCAGGATTGCTTGCCGTGGCGACACCCAGCCCAGGTGCCGGGAATCCGCTCGACCCGCTGTGCTTCGCCAGAAGACCGGTCGAAACCCCTTCGATTCTGTGCGCATCGACCAGGCGCGGGGCTATTCCCGACGACCACTACCTGAGCACCATTCCGCAGGCATCCGCGGAAGTTGATGAGCGGGCTGATCGCAGAGCCGGCGACGGAGGGAGATGGGGTATGGACGACATCCGAGGGCGTCGTGGGGATACAGGTGTGCGTGATCACATCAGCGCGACGGTCTTCGTCCGGACGTCGGAGTCCGAGCTCTGCCGGATGCAGATGATGACGTCGACATCCCCTGTTCGGGTTTGGTCTGCAATCGAATCCCGCAGTGCGGGCGGCAGCCCCTTGTCCTTCGTACCGGCGGTTTGCCATGGCCCTCGGTCGTACCCGTTGACGTGGCGGACCGGCTTCCGTAGCGTTTGCCGACCATGCGTTTCACCCGTGTTGCGCGCGTCCATTCGTCGGCCTGGATCCGGACCTTGTTGCTCTCTGTGGTGGTCCTGGCCGCGGGCAAGGTCGGCTCCGCGCAGGCGCAACCTCAGAGCCTCATCGCGGGGAGGCTTCCCGTCGCAAGCCACGGGGTGAAGAACCCGGCGCGGCTGACGGATGGGATGTACAGCATGGAAGGTGACGAGTGGTTGACCGATGTCACCTCGCGCTTCACGAGCGGTGAGTCCTTCGTCGAATACAGCCTGGGAGACGAGCTGCCCGTCCGCTGTGCCATGGTCCAGGCGGACAACAACGACATCTACTCCCTGTCCGGCTCGTTGGACGGGAAGAACTGGCAGCCTCTCTGGGTCCTGGGCGCGCATCCCAACGCGGGCATGCGCCTGCGTGCGGAGAGGATGGAGACTACCGCACGGTACATCCGGTTGTCGGCCACCCGCGGTGATGCCCTGTACAGCGTCTCGGAAATCGCCCTGTACTCCCAGTGCCCGTCGGTTTGGCCGCCTGTCATCGCCGGCACCCGTGGCGTGCCCGTGAGTCAAGCCTTCAATACCAAGCTGATCATGTTCGGCATCCTGGCGAGCCTCTTCCTGATCCTTCATCGCAAGCGCGCGGGCAAATTGCAGTACGTGCTGCTGTTGCCGGCGTTGGGGGCGGGGTGCATGGTGGTCAGCGACCTCGCCGAGCTGTACCCATTTTTCGAGCAGGAGCCCCAGCTCCGCGCGCTGGTGGCGTTGCTGGCGACGCTGGTGCTGGTGAAAGAGGCGTTCTGCAAGAAGGCGTGGGAACCCCACAAAACCGTCGTGGTGGGCACGTTGGCGCTGACGGCCCTGACCGCGTTCGGTACGTACTACCACTTCGGCATGCCCCAGTTCATGGACGAGGCCAAGGGCCGGCGCACGCTGGTGCACACGTGGGACATGCGGCACTACTTCCCCGTGGCCAAGTACTTCCGCGAGCTACGGTTCGACGGCTTGTACGTGGGCAGCTTGGCCGCCTATCTGGACAACAATCCCAACTACCCGCGCAGCGAGTTGGCCAACGTCCACCTGCGCGACCTGCGCGACGCCGAGATGTCGAACGGCGCCAAGCTGGCCGACGAAGTCGAGGCGGTCCGCAAGCGCTTTACCCCCGAGCGCTGGGAAGAATTCAAAAGGGACATGAAGTATTTCACCGAGACCATGGGGGATCGGGATTACCTCGGCAGCATGGGGGATCACGGGGGCAACGCCACCCCGGTGTGGATACTGCCGGCGCACTTCATCTTCAAATATGCGCCCGCGAGCGAGCTGTCCCTGTCGTTGGCAGGGCTTATCGATCCCGTGCTCGTGCTGCTGTTCTTCGGGATTCTCTACCGGGCCTACGGCTGGCGGACGATGCTGTACGTGGCGACCTTGTGGGGGGCCAGCGACTTCTACAACTTCGGGTCGAACCTCATGGGCTCGACGTTGCGCCAGGATTGGTTGGTGGCCATCGGCATCGGCGCGTGCCTCATCAAGCTGGGCAAACCGTTTTGGGGCGGCTTCCTCATCGCCTACGCCGGGCTCGTTCGTGCGTTCCCGGCCATGGCGACGTTCTTCCTGGCGATGCCGGTGGTGTGGTTCGCGGTGGATTATTGGCGCACGCATAGGCGCTTGCCCAAGGTGGCCGAGCTCCGCGTCGCCCAGCGCCCGGCCCTGCGTGCCATGGCCGGCGCCGCGGTCTGCGTGGTGGGACTGTTCCTCCTCACCTCGGCCATCTTCGGCGCCAAGGATTCCTGGGGCACCTGGTACAAGAAGATTGAAATCCACGCCACGGGCCCGAGCAGCAACAACGTGGGCCTGCGCAATGTCCTGGCCTTCGATTCGAATTTTACGGCGAAGGCGCTGGGCGAACGCCGACATCCGGATGTGTGGAAGGAGTGGGAGGATCGCCAACGCAGCACCTTCGCCGCGCGGAAGTGGTTGTTCTACTTGCTGGTGCTCATCGCCACCTCGCTCGGGCTCGTCGCCTGTCGTGGCCGCACGCTGGAGCAGGCGAGTCTGATCGGCTTATTGATGATTCCCTATTACTTTTATCCATCGAACTACTACTGCCATTACGTCTTCTTGATACCCATGGCGGTGGCGGCGCAGGGCAAGGGCGCCACCCGCGACCGGACCTTCGCCGTGGTGTTCACCGTGCTCGCGTTGATGGCCATCGGACAGTACTTCACGCTACTCGAAGGCATGACCGATTCGCGCTACACCTGGCAGAGCGTGCTGCTTCTGCTAGGAACGTTCGCGATTCTGGTCAAGCTTGCGGTCGAGTCGTTGCAGCGTTATCCGCTGACACTTGGCGCGTCGGGGACCCCGCCCGGCCCGGACGACAAGGATAGCGAGGACGACGAGAAAGCCGAAGAGTCGGCAGCCGAGGACGCCGGGGCTAACAGGGTCGCAGGCACCGGGGCGGCCTAGTCGGCACGGCTGACGTCCCCAAAGACTCGACAGCACGTCCCGCACCACTGCCGCGAATGCCAACTGAGAGCCGCCGCCTGCGTCCTGTCTCAATCCCCTTTTGGTGACCCCATGAAGGATGGCGGGCAGACTTGCTGGCGCAGGGACAACGCCAGGGCATAGCCGGGATCGATCTCCAGAGCTCGGGCCAGGGCGCCGCAGGCCCTGTCGGTCTTGCCGGCGGCCAGTTGCACGCTGGCCACGTTGTACCAGAACTTCCGATCGGTCGCGCCCGCCAGCGGCAAGGCTTTGCGCAATGTCGCCTTGGCGTCTTCGATGCGGCCCAAATTCAGATAAGTCACCGCCAGATTGTTCAACACTCTGGCGCTGTGGGGGTTTTGGGCGACCGCTTGTTCAAGCAGCGGCAAGGCAGCGCGAAAATCGCCTCGGCTCGTGAGTACCGTGGCCGCCCGGAAGAGCCCGGCGCTGCTATTGGGGTCCATGGCCACGGCGTGCCGGGCTAATGCCTCGTCGTCGCGCCACGCACCGATCTGCACGGCCGTTGTGATGAGCAGCAGGCCGGCCCACAATGCGAGTGGCACCCGCCAAAGCAGCGGCGAAGACGGTCGCGGAACCAAGCGCGCGAGGGAGAGCAGACCCAGGACCAAGAACAGCAGCGGGAAGAACACGTAGCGATCGGCTTGGGCTCCGACGCTGCGAACACCGAACGCAGCGGGCCCGAGCATCAGTCCGAACGCGAGCAGCGCGCCCGCCGCGTCCATGAGCGCTGGCCTTTGTTCCCTCGACACGCGTCGAAGCGCGACGACATAGCTGGCGAGCATGACGGCCAGGAGCACGAAGCCCAGCGGAACGTACCCGGGCCAGAACTGACGATCGGGGGACAGCGAAAACGGCGCGAAGAAGCTCGCGACGTAGGCGAGCGCCAATCCCGGAAGCTCCCAGAAGGAGCGCACGAGAAGGCCGATTTGAACCATAGGCAGCGACGTGGAGAGCATTAAGGTGTTGCGCACAGGAAAGTAGAGGGCGACCCCAGCACACATCGCGGCCACCGATGGCGCCATGAGGCGCGCTTGGCCACGCAGCCAGCTCCAAAGCAGGATCGCCAACGGCAGCGGCAGAATGGCTTCCTTGCAGAATAGGGAAACGAAATAGGTCAACGCGGCCGCGACAGCCCACCCCCAGCGTCCGCCCGCTCCTCTGGCTCGGCTCGAACGCAGGGCCGCGAGCACCGCGATGAGAGCGAAGATCGCGGCGAGCAGCTCGGAGCGCGCGGAGATGTATGCGAAGACCTCGACGTGCAGAGGATGCAAAGCCCACACGCCCGTCAGCCACGGTCCTGCATCCAACCTGCGGCTGAGGCGCCACACCAAGAGCAGAGACAACAGCCCCAGCAGGACGTTGTGCGCGTGAAGTAGGCTTGGCCGATCGTGGAACAGGTGCACGTCCAGCCAGTGGCTGGCGGCGGCCACCGGCCGATAGCTTTCGTGGCTGGGCACAATGTCCTTGGGCATACGTCCCAGCGCTGCATCGATGCGGATGTTCTCGCCTCTGCGAATGACCGTGCTGAGCGGGCCGCGCAGGAGCTCGCTGGCCGCCGAGTTCGCGGGATCGTCCCAGACATAGCCAAAGGTCACGGTGCGCCCGTACAGCACCAGATACGCCAGTGCTATCGCGACCAGTGCCCAGCGCGAGGGAAACGCCGTCGGGCGCGGCTCGACCACCCGAATGCTTGCCGATCCGCCGGAGCCGAGACGCTGGTCGTCGACCGCATTCCCCATGGCGGCATTGTACACAGGCCGAAGGATCGATGGCGGCGACACCATCGACGTCGGCGGGCCGCGCCAGAACAGTTGTTGCCAAGAGGGCGGGCAGACTCAGCGCGTCCCGGCGAAACACGGCTGGGCAGTAAGGTCCCGGACGGAAGGCATGCCCATCGACGCGAACCGGCGCGGCTCCCCCGCGTCCTTCCGCTTTCCCTGCACCGCCGGATCAGGCACTGTTGCCTTCGATGCGTGCGCTTCCCGTGATCTGCCTTTTGCTTCTCTGCCCCGGCGCTGGCTGGGCGGCACCGGAGACCTTTTCCGTGGCGAGCAACGTGCTCGGCGTTGCGACTTTGAATCCCAACCTTGATGTGGAGGCGCGCATCGCGGGGAAGCTGACGGT
>JAEXQJ010000389.1 GCA_023438785.1 Pseudomonadota bacterium | reverse complement strand
GGTGGGAGGAGGCCCGCACAGGGGCAGCTCGATGACGAAGGCCGTGCCACCGCGGGGAATATCCTCTACCCAAATTCTTCCTCCGTGAACTTCTACGATCACCTGTGCCAAGGCCAAACCCAAACCGTGGCCGACCAGCGACTGCTGCTGGCCCAGGACCGCGTAGGGTTCGAAGATTCGCTCGCGCAACTCGGCAGGCACACGGTCCTGGTCGCCCGCCACGCTGACCCGGCACAGCCCAGCCTGGCTGGAGATGCGAATGCGGCACAGTCGATTGCCCGCCTGACGAAGCGTGAAGGCGATGAGGTTGGTCAGGGCCTCACGCAGATACTCGACGTCTCCGCGCACGGGTTGCCGCTCGCCGGGCTCCTCGATGGTGATCGACTTGCCGCTGCTGCCCGCGATCCAGGCCAGGGTTTCACGTGCGGCGTGCGCCAACTCGCCCAGCGAGACGGGCTTCTCCCGCAAGGTCACGGATTCGGATTCGAATCGCTCGAAGGCCAGCACGGTGCGCAGCCCCCGCGACAGTTCCTGGAACAAGGACCGGCTGTCCTGCAGGCACTCCTGCATGTCCGGACCGATGGGACCGCGAGACAGGGCCTCCTGGGCAAGAAACTCGAAGTTGGCCTGAACCGCCCCGATGGCGTTTTGTAGATCGTGGGCCAGGCTGCGGACCCACCGGCGGCGTGTCTGGATCGCCGTGGACTGAGAAAGCCGCTTCTTCTCCTCGCGACGCTGGAGCGCCTCCGACCGCAGGAGCGCCCACAAGCGCGTACGACGTTCCAGGGCCTCCACGCTGGGCGTGAACACCGCGTCCGCGCCAACCCCCAGCGCCGCCAGGCGTTGGGCTTCGTCGCCCCCCGAGCACACGATCACAGGGATGAAATGCGTGCGTGGATGGCCCTTCAGCCGCTCGCAGACATCGACCCCGCCGGCCGGCGAGATGTGCTCGTCGATGAAGACCACGTTCGGACGATGAAGGAGCGCGTCCTCGAAGGCCCCGTCCGCGCTCCCAGCGACCTGCACGTTGATGTTCTCCGCCCGCAGAAACTCCACCAGCGACCTGGCCTCGGAGCGCCCCTTTGCCGCCACCAAGGCCTCGATTTCTCCCAGCGAAGCTGCGACCTCGTTGCGTGTCGTCCTTGCGTTAGGCAGCATGCATAAGCCGCTCTCCTCGTCGGCTGCGAAGGTAAAGGCATTCAACGCCGGGCGCAAGGCGGGCGGTGTCCCACATGTAGGTTTCTTGACTTCATTTCCCCCTGTGGCACTGTGACCACATGAGACACAGCCTCCCCGCCGATGCTCCCTGCCCCTCCCCGGCCGAAAAGCGCCAGCACCTTCGCTTCGACAAGGTCTTCCCGGTGCGCGTGGAATCCATCCTCTTCGGCCAGATGAGCTGCATCGCCCGCAACGTGTCCGCGGGGGGGATCTTCCTGGAGACCCGCGAGCCGCTCCCGCTGGGCGCGCGGGTCCGCGTTTCCTTCCTCAATGGCGACGAGAGCGCGGAGGTCGTCGCCCTGGGCGAGGTCAAGAACCACTACTTCATCAACTATGTGCAGGCGGGGGTCACGCGCACGTGCACGGGGATGGCCGTACGCTTCAATGAGTTCGAGAACGAGAGTCGGCAGATCCTCGAGGACTGTCTGCAGCGTTTCCGTGTTCTGAACTGATCGCCCGGCCGCCTACTCGCCGATCTGGTGGCGCACGATGAGCGGTTCCTTGAGCGTCACCGTCGTGGCGGGGTCGATGGGAATCTCGACCTCCGCGGAGCCGGCCACGATGCTCATGGTCTGTCCCGCGTTGCGCACGCGCACTTCGTAGCGCCCCGGCAGGACCCCGGCCAGGGTGAACCGTCCTTCCGCATCGAGACGGCTGACGGCCGGACGGGGAAAAGCCAGCGAGGGTGGCCGGCTCACCAGGACCACGCGCGTGTCGCTCGACAAACGCGTGCCCGGGGCCGGCGAGATCTGGCCCGTCACGCGCCCGCCCTTGTGGGTCACGTGCAGCTCGACCTCCGCTTCGTTGCCCGCTTCGAGCTCGATCTTTTCCGGCGGGTACACCAGCATGTCGCCGCGACGGGCCCACAGGTAATAGGTCCCGGGGGCAAACCGGTCCTGCGCGAATTTGCCCTCGGCATCGCTGGTCCAGAAGATCGGCAGGCTGGGCGTCCCCGGCGCCTCCGCGAGGACAGCCGCCACCGTGGCGCTCGGCTCGGGATTCCCATCCGCGTCCGTGACCACGCCTCGAACGGCCGTGGCAGGGGCCAGCTTGACCAGCACACGCGAGGCGGGGGTCGTGACTTGCGTCCTGTGGACCATCGGCAACCAGCCGAACTTGGTCACGCGCAGGGCGTAGCGGCGCGATTCAAGCTGCCCCAGGGTGAAGCTTCCGTCCTCCGCGGTACGCGCCTCCGAGACATCGACTGGATCCTCGGGACTGCGCACGGCGTGTATCTGAGCGTCGGCCACCGGCGCCCCCGACACCGCATCCACGACCCTGCCTCGAACGACCATCTCCGGCCCCATCCGAAACGTGCGTGTCGCGGCGGCGGCACCTACAGGCAGCCGATCGGCCGAAAGGCGATCCACGATTTCGCTGGCCAACCCGGCGTGGCTGAGGCGGAGCACGTAGGTCCATGGTCCGCTGCGCAGGTGAATCTTGAAGGTCCCGTCCTTGCCCGACACTTCCTCACCGATGGGCGTGAGCCGGTTGCCGCGCGAAACCCAGATGTCCACGCGAACGTCTTCTAGCCGACGGCCCGCATCGTCCACCACCCGACCGGGCAACACGACCTCCGGGCGATCGGACGTGTCGCGGTTGAAGATGGCCCGATGGAAGGCCAGCTCCGAGTCGAGCACGCAGCTCGGTCCCCCGCTCCACGGCAAGGCGCAAGGGGGCATCAGCGTGGAACAGAACTCCACGCAGGCGTCCTCGTCTTTGGGATCGCACACCAGCGGCCGGGACTGATCCGGGTCAAGGAAAGCGGCCTCGCCGTCGCGTCCCATGCAGTAGAGGCAGCCATCCGCCTGCTCCAGACACAACACGTCGCGCGCGGCAGCCAGCGGGGCGTCCTTGGCGCCAGTGTTGCTAGCGACCGGCGTTCGCTTGCACGCGCACAGCGCCGAACAAGTCGCTGCGGCCACAAGGACGCGGACGGCGACAACAAGACGAGAACGCAGCATGAAGGCGACGGGAACCTCGCGCGCGAGTATAGGACACCCGTCGCCTGGCAGGCGGGGATTGGTGTAGAAACGCGCCGCTGTGGCTCCTACGACGGGTCAACTCATTGTCTTGGAAGGCATCGACGGATCGGGCACGACCACCCAGGCCGAGCGTCTGGTGGCGCGCTTGCGGCGAAGGGGACAGGCCGCGCACGCCACAAGGGAGCCAAGCGGCGGCGCTGTCGGCCAGCTCTTGCGCCAAATCCTCATGGGCCAGCACCGCATGGCTGACGGGACGGCGGTGAACGGCCGCACCATGGCCCTGCTGTTTGCGGCAGACCGCTTGGATCACCTGCAGCGCGAGATCGAGCCACACCTCGCGGCGGGCACGATCGTGGTGTCGGACCGCTACCTGATGTCCTCCTTGGCCTACCAGGCTGAGGAGGCCGATTGCGCCTGGGTGGCGCAACTGGCGCGTGGGGTCCGCACGCCCGACCTCACGCTTCTCCTCGACGTTCCCGTCGAGGTCGCGGCGGACCGACGACGAGCGGCTGGCCGGCCGGTCGAGCGCTACGACGCGGACGCGACCCAGGGTCGAGTGGCGGAGACCTACCGGCGTCTGGCGCGGGCCGAGGCCCAAGCCGTCATCGTCGATGGTACGGCGCCGCCGGATCAGGTGACCGAGGCCATCTTGGCCGTGGTGGATCAGCGGTTAGCATCCACCGGCTCGACGTGAGAGGATCGCCCCATGCCGCTGGCTTGCCCCTGTGCCCGTATCTTCCGCGCTGGAATCCTCGGCGGGGCCACGCTCCTGCTGGCCTGCGCGACCACACAGCGAGAAACCGAGCCCTTGCCGCCCGTGCCGGATTCACCGACGCCCATCGCCTACGCGTCCCCTGCCCCTTCCGCCGCGGACAGCAAGCCGGCCACCTGCGACGCCTTCCTCCGGCCGGGGGTCCTGCGCCGGCGGGCGGTGATCCAGGCCGTTGATGCGGGCGTGGGACGCTGGCTGGCGGGGGGAGCCGAGGTCAAACAGAAGCTGGCCAGGGCCAAGTTCCAGGGCTGGGAGATCGTTCGTTTGTATCCAGGCGATCCCTGCTACCGCGAGATCGATCTGCAGCCCGGCGACGTGGTGACCCAGGTCAACGGCAAGCCCATCGAACGGCCGGAGCAAGCGTTCACGGTCTTCAACGATCTGCGAACCGACACGACCTTGGTGGTTGATTACCTGCGGGCCGGACAGGCGAAGCGCCTCACCCTGGCCATTGCCGCAGAATAGCGACGAGAACGCCGGGCTCAGCGCGCGCGTTTCTTCGCGCGATGCTTTTTGCCGGGCTTGGCTTTGGCGACCGGCTCAGCGCCTCTGACCGCATCGCCGCGCTCGACGGTGTCGTCAGCAGCGCCGAGCGTGTTGGCAGGCCCGGCATCAGCCTGGGTTGGCGCGGCCGCGCCGTCGAGCCCGGCTGCTGGCTCGGCGGTGGCGTGAACGGTCGGCCCCGCATCGGCCAGGGCGAGCACGGGAGCCACCGGCGGAGGCGGCGGTGCGACCGGCGCGGGCGGAGGTGAAGGTGTCTTGGCCACCACGGCCGCCGCCGGTGCGACGGATTCGGCTCTGCCGTCCTTGCCCTTGCCCCTCATCATCATGATAACGACGATCGCCACGGCCACGATGACCACCGCGGCCACGATCAGGATGACTGTGCGACGCGAGCCCCCTTCGATCTCGTCCACCATGTCCTCTTCGTTCATCTTCTCGCCAGGCACTCCGGCGGCCACCGCTGGCAACGCCGTGGCCGTGCCGCCGGTGCGCAAAGAGAACTTCTTGCGGTCTTCGGTGGTCACCGATCCATCGTCCACGTACCGGTCTTCGAGGGGCCGGCTGTCGTCCGTGGGCACTTCCACCTCGCCCGTTCCCTTGCCGGCCGAGGCCAGCTTGGCCTTGGCGTCCGCCACCAACTGCTCCACGTCGCCCTTCTTAAACCAAAGGGTCTCGCGAAACGCGGCACCGGCCTTGGGTGGGGGCGCCTTCCCTGCATCGGCGGGCTGAATCACCGCCGGCTGAGCCTGGGGCGCGGGGCTCGCAACCGATGCGACCGGCGCTGGGACGGGTGAAGCACTCGCCACCGCTACCGGACTCGCGGCGACCGCAGGAGCAGGCGCGGCGGGGCGCTCCACCGGCAGCTCCGTATAGACACGCTGCGACTCGGCCACCTGGGCGACCTCCGCGACGCGAGCAGGCTCAGGCTGAGGAGCAGGCTGGGCTGCCGTGGCAGTGCCACCCTTGGCCGCGCGGGCCTCGGCCACCATCCGAGCTATCTCGGCCTGATTGCCCGCAAACAACATGGTCTTGGCCATGCCATCTTTGGTCGGCTTGGGCACGGGCGAGACAAGGGCGGGCGCAGCCCTGAGCCCTTCCAGCTCGGTGAGAAAAAGCCGGAGCGTCAGGTGACGACGGCTGGAGCTCTTGTCCAGCGCCTTGAGCACCAATCGGTCCGTCTCTGCGGAGATGGCCGCGTCGGGCCGGCGCTGGCTGGGCGGCAAGGGCGGCACGGAGATGTGCATGTCCAGCACCGCCTCGGCGGTCGCGGCCTGAAACGGCGGCTCTCCCGTAAGCAAGTGATAGAGGATTGCCGCCAGGCTGTACGTGTTGGACCGCTGATCCACCGGCTTGCCCAGCGCCTGCTCGGGCGAGAGGTAGGCCGGATCCCCCGCCACCTTGTCGTTGATCGGCTTGGCGAGCGGGAAGTTGATGACCTTCACGTCACCGTTCGGCGCGATGAGCACGTTCTGCGGCGCCACATCGCGATGGACCAGACCGGCCCGCTGGGCCTCCAGCAAGGCTTGCCCGATCTGAGTAACAATCGCTTTGGCCCGCTCCAGATCGACGGGGCCGGACGCAAGGACGTTGGCCAGCGTGTCGCCCGGGCAGTACTCCATGGCGACGTACAGCCGCCCATCCGCCAGACGGCCGCAATCCAGGATGGACGCCACCCTGGGGCTGGACACGCGCATGAGCTGCTTGAACTCGCGCTCGGCACGGGCCTGAGCGGCCTGCGAGGGCACGGCCTCGGGGGCGACGAACTTGAGCGCGACCTCGCCTCCGGTCTGGGTGTCACGCGCGCGCCACACCTCACCCGTTTCCGCCCCCCCGGCGCGCTCAGTGGGGGCAAAACGGGGTTGCGGCTCTTCCCGGAGGACCTGCAGACGCTGCGGTCCGTCCGCGCTGGCACAGGCCTCCTGCGGGCAGAAATTCGCGTCGTCGGGGTACTTGGACTGGCAGATTGGGCAGATTTTCATCCGGGTACCTGAGGTTGAGTCGCGACCGTGCGGAGACTGTCCCACACGCAACCGGCGAATCCTATGCCGAAGCTATCGGCAAGATCAACCAAACGGTCCTCGGAATCCGCCGCCGCACAAACAATGCTCGGAGGCGAAGACGACGCTACTTCGTCGCGGCTTTGGGAGCGGGCTTGCCAGGCTCGCCCATCCCGGCGAAGAGTTCGACGGCCGAGGGGGTCGAGTGGCGGGCGTCTTTGTTCTTGCGCTTACGTCCAGCGTTCGAGTGGCGCGCCGTTCGTCGCTTCCAGGTTTCGCGGGTATTGGATGCCATGGTCGCGCTGACTTAGCAGGGGCCGAGCACGACGTCAATCATTGATGGGCGACGATCGCCCGCGGCTTAGATTCGGTTGGCGGAGATGACGCCGTCCAGGCTCTGGATGGCGCGCACCACCTTCTTGAGTTGGTCCACGTGGCTCACCGTGACCTGGAAGGTGTTCACGCCGCGGCGGTCCTCGGTCGTCTTGCACTTGGCCTGGGCGATGTTGACCCCGTGCTCGGTGAAGCACTTAGAAATCGCGGCGAGGATGCCCGGCCGGTCGTTGGAGATGACCTCGACCGCCACGGACCGCAGCATGCGCGTGTCCTCGTCCCAGGCCACGTCGACGCGTCGGGCGGGGTCCAAATCCAACGCCTTGGGGCATTCGAGCGTGTGGACGATAACGCCCCGGCCGCGACTGATGAACGCCACGATCGAGTCGCCGGGCACCGGGGTGCAGCACTTGGCGAAACGGACCACGATGTCGGCCTCTCCCTGCACGCGCACGCCGCCGATCGAGCGCTTGGCCAGACGTCGCGCCTGAGCCCGGGCCTCCAGAACCGCCGGAGAAGGCGCGCTCTCGGCTTCCGGAAGGGCCTGCGGGTACATGGCCGCGTGGGCCTGCTCCACCGTGACCTTCCCGTAGCCGATCATGACCAGCAGATCATCGCCGCTGCTCAAGCGGAGCGCGGCGGCCGCTTTGTCGAGCAGCTTGTCCTTCTCCGCGGCGGCGATCGAGCGGTGGTGGTTGCGCAACTCGCGGCCGAGTAGGTCGTGGCCCAGCCGCCGGCTCCGTTCGCGCTGTTCGTTGCGCAGATGGTGACGGATCTTGGTCTGGGCCCGACTGGTCACCACGAACTTCAGCCAGTCCTTCGACGGCCGCTGGCTGGGCGAGGTGATGATGTCGACCGTGTCACCGTTGCGCAGCGGATAGCGCAGGGGAACCATGCTGCCGTTCACGCGCGCCCCCGAGCAGTGGTCGCCGACCTTGGAGTGGACGGCGTAGGCGAAATCGATGGGCGTGGCCCCTTTGGGCAGTGCCTTGACGTCGCCCTTGGGCGTGAAGACGAAGACCTCTTCTTGGAACAGGTCGATCTTGACGGTCTGGATGAACTCCGTCGGATCCTTCAGATCGCGCTGCCACTCCATCAACTGGTGCAGCCAGGCGAAGGCCTGCCGGTCGCTTGCCCCGATGGCCGTGGGCTCCTTGTATTGCCAGTGGGCCGCGATGCCCTGCTCCGCCGTACGGTGCATCTCCCTGGTGCGGATCTGCACCTCCATGCGATCGGCCCGCGGCCCGATGACCGTGGTGTGCAGCGACTGGTACAGGTTGGGTTTGGGCAGCGCGATGTAGTCCTTGAAGCGCCCGGGGACGGGGGTCCAGTTGGAGTGCACCACGCCCAGGGCGGCGTAGCAGTCGCGCACGCTCTCCGTGATGATGCGAAACGCGATGATGTCGTAGATCTGCTCCAGCTCGCGGCCCGTCTTGCGCATCTTCTGGTAGATGGACCACAAGGATTTGGCGCGCCCGCTGACCTGCACCTCCAGCTCGGCTTCGCCCATCACCTGCTGCAGCTTGGCGCACACCTCGGCGATGTAGGAATCGCGGCTGGCCTGCGTGCCCGCCATCTTCACGCTGAGCTCCTGGTAGTCCTCGCTCTCGATGAAGCGAAAGGCCAGGTCCTCCAGCTCCAGTTTCATCCACTGGATTCCGAGGCGATTGGCCATCGGCGCGTAGATCTCACGCGTCTCGCGCGAGATGCGCTCCTGCTTCTCGCGCGGCAGCGATTGCAGGGTGCGCATGTTGTCCACGCGATCCGAGAGCTTGACCAGGATGACCCGGATGTCGCGGGCCATGGCCAGGAGCATCTTGCGAAAATTCTCGGCCTGGCGTTCTTCGCGGGTATTCCACGAGATCTGCCCCAGCTTGGTCACCCCGTCGACCAGACGCTGGATCTCGGGACCGAAGAGGCGACCGATGTCGTCGGAGGTGGCGCTGGTGTCCTCCACACAGTCGTGCAGCAATCCCGCGCAGATCGAGGACACGTCCAGGTTCAGCTCGGCGATGATGCGCGCCACGCCGAGCGGGTGCACCAGGTAGGGCTCGCCGGAGCGGCGGAGCTGGCCCGCGTGGCGCTCCTGCGCGAATTCGAAAGCGCGGCGAACCAGCGGAATGTCCGCCGCGGGATCGTGCCTCAGGGCAATCTGGATGATGTCTTCGATGCGCTGGATCATGGGGCCAGGCCAGGGCCACGCGCCGCCGCCTCGCGGAGCAGAGCCTGGGCTGTTGCCTCCTGGCGCCCTCGTGCGCAACGGGCCGCCACGTAGATGGATCGGAGCTCGTCGTAGGCCCGTTCCAGATTGTCGTTGACCACCAGGTAGTCGTACTCGCCGTAGTGCTCCAGTTCCTTGCAGGCCATGGCCAGGCGGCGCTCGATGACGTCGGCCGCGTCGGTGGCGCGCCGACGCAGCCGCTTCTCCAATTCCTGCATCGACGGCGGCAGGATGAAGCACAAGACGCTGTCCCGCGGCCACTGCCGGCGGATCGCCCCGCCACCCTGGAAGTCCACGTCGAACAGGCAGTCCTGCCCCTGGGCCAGCGACTCGTTCACCGTGGCGATGCTGGTGCCGTACTTGTTCCCGTGCACCACGGCCCATTCGGCGAATTCGTTCGCCGCCACCATGTCTTCGAAGCGCGCGGGGGTGATGAAGTGGTAGTCGCGGCCGTCGACCTCACCGGTGCGCGGTAGCCGCGTGGTGTACGAGACCGAGAAGCGAAGCGCATGCTGGGCGGCCAATCTGCGCGCCAGAGTGGTCTTACCCGCGCCCGAGGGGGAAGAGATGACGAGCAGCAGACCGCGGTTATTTGGCAGAGACATCAGGACTCCCGGATGGGGGGCAGGGTTACTCGATATTTTGGGCCTGCTCACGCAGTTTCTCCAGTTCCGCCTTGCCCTCGACGACGAGCGCCGCGATGGGGGCGTCCTGGACTTTGGAGCCGATGGTGTTCAGCTCGCGACCCACTTCCTGGACCAAGAAATCGATTTTGCGGCCGGGGGGCTGGCCATCTTGGCCGTCGAGCAGGTGGCCCAGGTGCTCCAGATGCGTGGCCAGCCGGACCAGCTCCTCGCTCACGTCGAGCTTCTCGGCGAGCAGCGCGACTTCTTGAGTCAAGCGCCCCGGGTCCACACCGGCCGTGCCAGCGACCAAGGAAGCGAGACGCTCCTCCAGGCGCCGGGCCGCGCGCGTGGGCAGACCGCGCGCTTGTTCTCCGATGTGGGTGGCCAGGGCGCGCAGTCGATCCAAGCGCTGGCGCAGGTCCGCCACCAGGGCTGCCCCCTCGCGAGAACGCATGAGCTGCATCTCGCGCAGGGCCTCCTCCACCGCCGGACGCAGCACGTCCCAGGTCAGCTCGTTGGCACCGCCGCCCGTGGCCATGGCGGGGCCCGAGAGGAACGCGGCCACGGTGGCCAGATCCACGGATCCGGGCAGGCCCAAATCCGCGCGCAAGGTCTCGAGTGCCGCGTGGGCCGCTCGCACCCGCGCCACGTCCAGAGTTTGGGCGTCCGCGCGGCTCTCGTCGCGAATGCTGATCACCACCGAGCCCCGGGTGACCGTGGCGCGGACCAAGCGCACGATCTCCGTCTCCACGGGCGGCGGGGCGTCCAGCTCACGGGCCCGGACCTTCACGTCGATGCCGCGGTGGTTGAGGGAACGGGCCTCCACGACCAAGCGGCGCTCACCCTCGCGCGCCAGGGCGCGCCCGAAGCCGGTCATGCTGGACGGGAGGCGGCTCATGGCTGGCTCCGCTTCTCATACCAGCCCAAGGTGCGCTCCAGTCCCTCGGCGAAGCACACTGGGGCGGTGTAGCCCAGGCGGGTGCGCGCCTCCGTGATATCGGCGAGCGAGACCCGAACGTCGCCCACGCGTGGCGCCTCGTGGCGGGCCTGGATGGGACGGCCGAGCATCTGGGACAGGAGCGCGAGGACCTGGTTCAGGGTGGTCGTATTCCCGCAGGCCACGTTGAACGTCATGCCCGAAATGCCCGGCGCTTCGGCAGCCAGGAGATTGGCCTGCACCGTGTTGTCGATGAAACAGAAATCACGAGACTGCTCGCCGTCGCCATACACCACGGGCGATTGGCCGGCCAGGGCGGCGGTGATGAAGCGGGGAATGACCGCCGCGTACTGCGAGGTCGGATCCTGTCCGGGGCCGAAGACGTTGAAGTAGCGCAGGATCACCGTCTCGACGCCATAGATGCGGGCGAAGACCCGGCAGTAGTGCTCGCCGGCGAGCTTGGCCACCGCGTAGGGCGAGAGCGGCATGACCGGCATGGTTTCAACCACCGGGTAGGTGTTCGCGTGTCCATATGCCGAAGACGAGCCCGCGTAAACAAGACGACGCACCTTCGCGCGTCGCGCCGCCTCAAGCACGTTCAGGGTCCCCGTGGCGTTGGCGTTGTGACTGAGCATGGGAGCAGCGACGGATCGGGGCACGG
>JAEXQJ010000355.1 GCA_023438785.1 Pseudomonadota bacterium | reverse complement strand
GTCCCGGACCGGGCCAGAAGGCCTGGAAACCGAAAGGCTTCGTTGCCGCCGCCTTGATGACCTTCCACACGTCGATGCCCAGCCGGTGGCAGACCATCTTCGTCTCATTGACCAACGCGATGTTGACGGCGCGGTAGATGTTCTCGAAGAGCTTAACCATCTCTGCAGAACGGGTGGACTCGACGGGGACGACCGTTTCGACGGCCGCGCCGTACAGGGCGCAGCCAGCTTGGAGGCAGTCATTCGTGAGTCCGCCCACAACCTTCGGGATGTTCTTGGTACCGAAGTCTGGGTTGCCCGGATCCTCGCGCTCGGGGCTGAACACCAGGAAGAAGTCTCGGCCCGCCTGCAGTTTGGAACCAGCTTCCAGGATAGGCTGCACCAGCTCGTCGGTTGTTCCCGGATACGTGCTGCTCTCCAGGGCAAAGAGGGCACCCTTCTGCAGATGGGGCGCAACCATTCGCGCACTGCCTTCGACGAAGCTCAGATCGGGCTCGCGGCTCTCGGTGAGCGGCGTGGGAACACATACGATGACGGCATCCACGTCGCGGCAGTGGGAGAAGTCGGTCGTGGCGGTGAGTCGACCGCTCCTGACGAGTTCCATCCATGATTCGGGCTTGATGTGCTCGAGATAACCCTTCCCCTGCTCGATGCACTCGGGCTTGCGTGCATCGATGTCGAAGCCGACCACCCTGAATCCCGCCCGGCCAAAAGTGATAGCGAGTGGCAGGCCTACGTACCCGAGTCCGACGATCCCCACTTTGGCGCGGCGGCTTTCGATCTTGGCAATGAATTCCCTGAGCATGTCCCCTACTCCTTGGCGCCCCAGTGTACTAGGCCCTGGGTGATCTGCCGCCGGAGATTCCTACCGCGCGATGAGCCGTCAGCATCAGTCCGGTCGAGCTGCCGTCAGGTATTTCGGGCGACGCCGTCCTGGCCACGATCCCCCAACGGACCTGATGGCCGCCCCGAAATCGACCGGCGAACCTGCCCCCGGACGCTCGCGAATCTACCGCTCGCACGTCAAGACGGAAGGCGGGCTGCCGCAAGAATGGAACGCCAGATAGGCGAAGGCCTGCCCAGAAACAGCTATACTGCGCGGCCGAGGAGATGACTCATATGGAGAAGATGCGCATTCTGGTGACAGGGGGAGCGGGATTCCTCGGTTCGCACCTGTGCGACCGTTTACTTGGCGACGGCCACGACGTGATCTGCCTGGACAGCTTCTTCACCGGTACGCGCGCCAACCTGGCGCATCTTCTGGGGCATCCCCGTTTCGAGCTGGCGCGCCACGATGTACAGCAGCCGCTGACCATGGAGGTAGACCGCATCTTCCACCTGGCGTGCCCCGCGTCGCCCATCCACTACCAGCGTAACCCGGTGCGCACCATCCGCACGGCCGTGGAGGGCACGCTGAATCTGCTCGAAGTGGCCCGCGAGTCAGGGGCTCGCATGCTCATTGCCTCCACTTCCGAGGTGTATGGCGATCCGGCCGAGCACCCGCAGAGCGAAAACTACTGGGGCCATGTTAATCCCATCGGCCCGCGCGCCTGCTACGACGAGGGCAAACGCTGCGCCGAGGCGCTAGCGACGGCGTATGCCACCCAGTATGGCGTCGAGGTCCGCATCGCGCGGATTTTCAACACCTATGGTCCACGCATGCACGAAAACGACGGGCGTGTGGTGTCCAACTTTGTGGTCCAGGCCCTCTCCGGCGCTCCCCTAACCGTGTTTGGCGACGGCAGACAAACACGCTCGTTCTGCTACGTCTCCGACCTGATTGAGGGGTTCGTACGCCTGATGGCCAGCTCGCACGGCTGCGATCCCGTCAACCTGGGCAACCCGCGCGAGACCACCATGATTGAGCTGGCAACCATGGTGAAGGACCTGACCGGATCATCGTCGGAGATCGTGCATGCGCCGCTTCCCAAGGACGATCCCGTGCGGCGCAACCCGGATATCTCGCGGGCCAATCGTCTGCTGGGCGGCTGGGAACCGACTGTGCCTTTGGAAAAAGGGCTACGCAACACCGTCGACTACTTCAGAAAGGTGCTCAGCAAGGAGACAACCACGCCCGCCCTGCTTCGGGTAGCCCAGACGTGAGCCGGAGGGGGCGCGGCTGGGGTGGTGACACGGATGCCCAGATCGGTGTTGGCCTGACGCCGTCGCCGCGCTTACCCTCGACGAAGATCGGTGGCATAGTCCGCGCGTGATCGGTCCCCCTAGGTTCGGACATTGACACGATGAAGGTCCTCGTCACCGGCGCTGCCGGGTATATCGGTTCGCACGCTGTTCGCCACCTGCTGGCGCGGAATCACGAAGTGGTCGCGCTCGACAACCTAAGTCGTGGACATCGCCAGGCCCTGCCCGTGACCGTGCCTTTCGCCCAACTGGACGTCCGCGACACACCCGCGATCTCCCAGCTTCTGCGGCGCGAGCGCATCGATACGGTCATGCACTTCGCGGCCTTGGCCTACGTGGGCGAATCGGTTCTCGAGCCCCTTCGTTACTACGACAACAACACCGTAGGGACGCTCCACCTGCTGCAGGCGGTGGCCGAGTCGGACGTCGAGCGTTTCGTGTTCAGCTCGACCTGTTCGACCTATGGGCAGCCCGACCAGATGCCCATCAAGGAGGACACGCCACAAAACCCACTCAATCCCTACGGACACTCGAAGCTGTTCTCCGAGCGGATCCTGCGGGATTTTGCGGCGCTACGGGGCAGTTTCGCCTGTTCGGCGTTGCGGTATTTTAACGTCGCCGGCGCCGCCAGCGATGGCTCGATTGGCGAGCACCACGATCCCGAAACCCACCTCATCCCATCCATCCTTCAGGCGGCTCTCGGCTTGCGCGAAGGCGTCGTCGTGCATGGCGAGGACTATCCGACGGCCGACGGGACCTGCATCCGCGACTACATTCATGTCGAGGATTTGGTCGAGGCGCACGCCTGCGTGATGGAACGCCTCACGCCCGGTTTTCACGCTTACAACCTCGGAACGGGCCGCGGGTACAGTGTGAGCGAGGTGATAGAGGCTGCCCGCCTCATTGTCAAACGCCCTGTCGCCGTCCACAGGGGGCCCCGCCGGCCTGGCGATCCCGCCGTGCTGTGCGCCGATGCGAGCAAGATCACACGGGATTTGGGTTGGGCCGCGCGCAAGAGCGATTTGGAAAGCATCATCGGAACCGCCTGGTGCTGGTTCAAGGACCATCCCCGTGGCTACCTTTGAGACCCTCTGTGCGTTTTTGGGTGCTACCCGTGGGGGGCTGCGGTGTTCAATAGGTCGGTGAACGAACCTGCCTAGTAAGCCTATGACCCCCGCATCTCACCGTCTTGTCGATCGCGCGCTTCGAGCCTGGATGTCCTTTCATGAGGCGTGGCTGCGGGGCGCCCGCACCAAGGGCCCCGAGGTTCCGCAGGTGGCGCTGACCTTCGACGACGGTCCCGACCCACGCTACACACCGCAGATCCTGAGCACGCTCGCCCGGCACAAGGCCCAAGCGACTTTCTTCATGCTCGCAGGGCACGTGCAAGCGGCCTCGACTCTCGCAGCCGAGGTCGTGTCAGCGGGCCATGAGGCCGCCATGCACCTGGCGAGCCACGACCGCAAGGTGGCCAAGGACGACGCCCGCACCTTGGAGGAGATTCGTCGCACACGCGAGGCCATCGCGACGGCGACCGGGGCCCAAGCCCAACTGCTGCGCTTCCCCTTTGGCTATCTCGGCCGCCAGTCCCCCGCCTTGCTCCTGGCCTGCCACGGGGTGCACACGATTCATTGGAGTTTCTCCTCGATGGATTCACGCCTGGCGCCGGCCCGCATCGAGGCACGGGTCCGTCGCTTTCTTTTTCCCGGCGCGATCGTTCTGATGCACGACGGGGTGGCCCCGGGCAGCCGTTACGCCAAGGATCGGCTGGCCACCATCGCCGCACTCGACGGGGTGTTGCGCGCGTGCCAAGAGCGCGATCTGCAGGTCGTCTCGGTCTCGTCGCTCATCGGTCTTTCACGCGAGGACAAGCTCGCCTGAGCCCACCATGCGCATCTGTATGATCAACGACGAACGGTTCCCCAGCAAGGCGGCCGATACCATCAACGTGGTTCGGACCGCGGCCGGTCTGGGCCAGGCCGGGGCCACGGTCGAGCTGGTGATCCCTCGCCTGCGCGGTCACAACGCCGACCGCGACGAGCTGTGCGAATACTACGGCGTGGACCCGACCTTCACGCTCACGCGGCTGGCCGCGCTGGCGCCGCGACATCGGCCGGCGGTTCGCCCGGAGAAGCTCTCTCACGCCCTGCTGGCGCCCTGGCATGCCCTGCGACAGGGGGCGGATGTCATTTACTCGCGCAACTTCGTCCCTCTCGCCGTTGCACAAATGGTGGGGCGGCCGTGGGTTTTCGAGACCTACCGCCGCTTCGTCGAGGAGAGCCCCCGCCTGCCAGCCCTGACCCGCTGGCTGCCGCGGAGCCATGCATTGGGCGTGATCGCCCACTCGCAACGATGCGCGAACAACATGATGGCGCTCGGATTCCAGCCTCCGAGCGTGCTTCGTGCGTACAGCGGCTACCAAGAGGACGAGGTCCTGCCCCGCCTGGATCAGCGCACGGCGCGGGAGGCCTGCGGGCTGCCGCTTGACCGCCCCATTGTTCTTCATCTGGGCAACATCGATCCGTTCGTTCGCATCGATACCCTTTTCGCGGTGGCGCAACGCCTGCCGGCGGTTCTCTTCCTGTTTGTCGGCGGCCATGCACCCGAGCACCAATACTGGAACGAACGCGCACGCGCGCTCGAACTAAACAACGTGCAGTTCGTTGCGCACCAGCCGCCGTCGCAAGTGCGGCGCTATGTCTACGTGGCCGATGCGCTGGCGGTGGCGCCGCGCAATGCCGACCTGGAAGCGCCGTCCGCCGGGCCCAGCCTGTCGCTCTTCCGCATCCTGCCGGGCTTTCCCATGAAGATCATCACCTACCTGGCCTCGGGCGTCCCAGTTTTCGCCCCCGATCTCCCCTACCTCACCGAGCTGCTGCGCCATCGCGACAACGCTTTTCTTTACCCGGTCGATTCGCCCGAGCGTGCCAGCCAAATCCTGCAGGATCTCCTGGGCGATTCCGGCTTCGCGCGGGCGCTGGCCCAACGCTCGCAGGCTCGGGTGCAGGGGCTGACCTGGGCTAATCGGGCACGGACCATCCTCACCTTCCTCGAATCGCGCCTGAGGGAGAGAGCGGCCTTGCGTGCGCACAAGGGAGCCGCATGAATCCGCCAGCGCGCCCAACCGGCATGGTCTCGAACACCGTCGGCATCCTGCGCCACTATTTCCTTCCCAAATCCGAGACCTTCATCTACCGGCAGCTCGCCGCCCTCACCACCCATCGCGCCCGCGTCTTCTGCGTCGCCCAGAAGAACGCCGAGCGCTTCCCCTTCCCCGATGTCTATCAACTCAAGCGCGAGCGCGGGCTGCTGGCCCAGATCGGCTTCCGGGTCTTCATGGCCGACCGTCACCTGGACGCCTGGGTTCGCCGGCACGATATCCGTCTTCTCCACGCGCACATGGGATACACCGGCGTCTGGGGTGTGCGGCAGGCTCGCAAAGGTCTGCCGCTCTTCGTGAGCTACTACGGCCGCGACGTGACTCTGTTGCGCTCGCTCAGCCGGTTTCATCCCGAGTTTTTGCACTACACCCTGGGCCACCGCGGGCTCTTCCGCCACGCCAGCAAGGTCATCGTTCTCTCCGAACACATGAAGGGCCAGTTGATCGAACAGGGATGCCCGGCATCATCGCTGGCCGTCATCCGGCTGGCGGCCGACCACGAGCGCTTCCGGCCTCCGGCCGAGCGCCCGGCGGGCTTCGTGGTGTTGATGGTGGGACGCATGGTGGAGAAGAAGGGTTTCGCCGACGGGCTGCGCGCCTTCGCGCTCTTCCGGCACCGACAGCGCGCCTCGAATTCCACGGCACCGCGCTTGATCATCATCGGGTATGGCGAGCTGGAAACCAGCCTGCGCCAGTTGGCGCGCAAACTGGCCATCGATGACTGCATGGACATTTACGGTCCCGGCGAAGATGTCGCCCCATGGATGGCGCGTTCACACGTTTTGATGGCCCCGAGCAAAACCGCGCGCAACGGCGATCAGGAGGGAACCCCGACCGTGATCTGTGAAGGCGCGTGCGCCGAGCTGCCGGTGGTGGCCACCCGCCACGCCGGTATCCCCGAGCAGGTGGATGAGGGCCGGAACGGCTTTCTGGTCGACGAGGGCGATGTGGAAGGTTTGGCCGAACGCCTGGAACGCCTCTACGCCAACCCGTCGCTGCGCGATGAACTCGGACGGGCCGGACGGCACAAGATGCTCGCCGAATACAACCTGACCCACGAGGTCGCCAAGCTGGAGGCCCTCTACTCGGCGGCCATGGGCTGATCGGGACGCTCGGGCACCGGGGCGGGACGCTCGGCCCCACGTCCGAGACCAAAGAAGAGCCCGATGCCCAGCCCCACCACGACGCCGAGCAGCCAGCGCGCGCGGCGCACCAGCATCAGGGCCAGACCGATGGTGGGATCGAACCCGACCAGACGAAACAGCCCCGCGCCGCCACTCTCGGCCACGCCGATCAGACCGGGGAAGATGTTGGCCACCCATCCGAGGAGCTGGGTCGCGTTTTGTGCCAGGAAGGCCAGCGCCAGGATGACCGGAAAGGACGTCGCGGGCATGAGGACGCGCAGATAGATGATGAGCTCGAAGATTTGGAGCAGGCGAACTCCGAATAGACAGACGATGGCGTGGCGAAATTCCCGCCGACGCAGGGTCCGGTATTCGCGGAGACTCTGATCGACTGAGCTGGCCCACCTTTTCAGGCCCTCCGCGTCCCGAAGACGCTTGATCGGCAGTTTGCCCAACACCCGCACCAATCGACTGGTGGCCCCCCTGTGCAGCAGCGCGAAGAGCAACCAAAGCGGCAGCAGGAGGACCACGCCGAGCGCGAGCATGGCCAGCGGGATACGCCAGGGAAGGACGATGAGACAAAAGAGCGGCGCGATCAGGTTGGCCGCTTGCGTTGTCATGATGTCGAGCAGGTTGAACATCAGCAACGAGGCGGTGAGCTCGCGACTTGAGGCCCGCCCCGCCAGCATGCTGCCCTTGAGCACCTCTCCAAGGGCCGCTCCCGGTGTGATCTGGTTGAGCGCCATGCCGGCCCACTGCGCACCGAGAACATCGGCGAAACGCGGTCGAGCCGATGGGGGACCGATGAGAACCAGCCAGGCCTGGGCGGCGCAAGCGTTGCCCAGCGTCGAAACGGCGAACCCCACCGCGAACGCCCAACCCACATGCCGCAAGTTGTTCAGGACACCGGACAAATCGAAGTGGGTCAGGAGCGCCACGAGGAACCCGATTCCAACCAGAAGGAAGGCGAGACTGACGAGGGTAGCTTTGCGCAGCTTCATGGGCCCCAACGGGTGTGCAAGCATCCCAGCGCGCCTGTGAGGCCGTCAAGCCTGAACGCTACAGCAGGACGCACGGACTGGTTCAGGTGGCGAGATCGCCCCAGGGCGCGCCGGCCGTGGGCGAGCGCCTCAGCCAGGTTCCGAAGGAGTGTGCGAGGAGAAAAACGGCGGCGCGTGTTGCGAGATCACCGGGTGGCGTACGTGCACTGTCTCAGCCGCCGAGAGGCACCTTGCTGCCCCTGAGCCCGCCGGTAACGTGGTGGGACGGAGGTGCGGCCAGCGGGGGCGCAGCCACGCAGGGATGGGATGCGACTCGGCGCCCACACTTGGCGTGAGCCGTCTTTTAAGCCGAGAGGCATTATTGATCGGCCGATGACAGCTCCGCGCCCCAAGCTTGAGCTCGTGCACAGCGCCGCCAGATCCCCGGCCGGCGCCCCGCCAGATTTCGATTCGCTTTTCGAACGCCATGCCGAATACGTGGCCAGGGCGGCCGCGCGCATGCTGGGGCGCGACGACGCGGACGTAGACGATGTGGTTCAAGAGGTGTTCTTCGTCACCATGTCGCGCCTCAATCGCATTCACTCCGAGCAAGCGGCCAGGCCCTGGCTGATGGCCGTGACGGTGCGAACGGTGCAGCGGGTGCTACGCCGACGCAAATGGCGGCGTTTGCTTCTCGGGGAGAGCGCATTCGCCGACGTTCCCGCCACCGGGGTTACCGCCGAGCAGAGAGCGCTGCTTGCCCGCGTCTATCAGACGCTCGACCAGATCGATGACAGCAGCCGCATCGCTTGGATCTTGCGACACGTCGAGGGCGAACGGCTGGAAGATGTTGCCGATGCATGTGGGTGCAGCCTGGCAACCGTGAAGCGCCGGATTGCCGCTGCACAGGCGAGACTCATGGAGGTGCTTCGAGATGACTGAAGGGCCTCTGTTCGGATTGGCGGGGCGCCTGCAGCCCGAGTGGACCGGCAAGCGGGCGGCTGGAATTCGCGCTGCCATCGAAAGGCGCGTTCGTCGTCGGCGGGCAACCCGCTGGGCGGTCACGACTTCCTTCGTCCTGGCGGGATGCCTGGCGTTTGTTCTGTTCGTGAGGGGGAAGACCAACGGCCGATTGACGGCCCGTCAGCCGCCCGTTGCCCAAGCCTCGACACGCCGGGCACCCCTGGCAGAGCCGACGGCCACACCGCTGACGACAGATACCGAGTTGGTTGTCGATCCGCTCGGTGCTGGGCGCGCTTTTCTTCTGCGACGGGGAAGCGCGCGTTTCGTCGTGACCCACGACGAGCGGCGGCCATTCAGGGTTCGGGCTGGATCTCTCGTTGTCGAAGATCTCGGGA
>JAEXQJ010000338.1 GCA_023438785.1 Pseudomonadota bacterium | reverse complement strand
GCGTCTCGACCAGCAGCCAGCTCTCTTCCCACACCTTCGAGCGGTAGGCCTCCAGCAGCTTGCGGGCAACCTCCATGCGGTTCGCGATCCTGTGGGATCGCAGGCCCGACGCGTGAAACACGAAAGCAGGCGGTGGCGTCAGACGAGCCGAAGCAACGGTACACACCTGCCACCGTGATACGGCAGTGCACCAGATCGACCCGGGTCATCAGGCCCGAAATGGGCGGCGCCAAGTCCTTCGCGTGCTCGTCGCTCTTGAGCCGCGTCCTTTGCTGACACTTGCGTCGGTGCAGACACCGCAGGCCGGGCTGGCTGCCACTCGCATCCGCGCGCCGCGCGCTACATTTCGGGCCCGGGGCGGGCACCCAGGCCCCGGCGGCCGGGGGCCGGCCGGGGGGGCCAGAGACCTAGTCGGGGACGCACTGGTTCTGTGGCATCTCACTCGGGCGTGCCCTAGCGGCGCACGGCTGCGGTCAGGGGCAGCGGGCGCCCACCAATCCTGTGGCACCTTACCCGGGCCCGAAGCCGTCAACTCCGGGCCCTCGGCTTTCTGGACTGCCCCGTCGAGACTACTCAGTCACATCTGGGGACGGCAGTAGATGGCCACGCCGTACGACCCTTGCGCGCCTTGGTAACCGTAGACGTCGAGTACGGCGGTGGACAGACCGGCGTCGTAGACGAAGAGCTCCTCCTGATTGGTCGTGCTCTGCGAAGTGCCGAGCAGAGTGGGGCTGCCACTTTGGTTCAACTTCCACAGCTTCATGTCGAGGTCGCCTTGTGCGTGATTGAGGGTGATGGCCACGGCCAGTAACCGAAAGTCGGTGGTCGGGCAGGCGATGACGAAATAGTCGTGATCACTGGGGCTACCGATTTCGTAGCCGAACTGAAGCTCTCCGCTGAATTTTTCGAAGGCGACGACGGCGGGCGTGAGGCCAAAAGCCGGCATCTGGTCGTTGAGCGGCTCTGCGCCAGCCGGATCCGCCCACACTGTCCCGGCCTGGATAAACAACGTCGCAAGCCCGAGCGCCACTGTCTTGATCGTGTTCATCTTAATGCTCCGTTTGGATCGCTCTCGCCAAGGCGGGAGTCCATCTCCCGCTCCAGTCGCCGTTGTGCCTGCGATCTGGCGAAAGCCGTCGATAAGAAGACCGCTCGCCCACCCACCGTCAACCGGAAATTTCGTCGCACTCCGACAGCCGATTTGTGGCTGAGGTCTTCGAGTCCCCGGTGCTGTTAGGGAGGTGGTGCCAGAGACCCAGCCGCGATTTCAGGGGTGCCGGGAAGCGAGGCGGGTGTCGGGTCCGTCCAATACGCCGCGGACGGGCTCGGCCATGGTGGAAGGATGAAGCACGTCACTCGCGCACGGCCAATCCCCGCGTCCGCGAACAACCGCAGCGGGCTGGCAACGGCGCCCCGACGGGCCAGCTCCGCCATGGGTGTCTCGAGGAATTGCCGAGCGCCCCCGTATCGAAACCGCACGCCCAGCAGGCAGGCATCCCGCGCGATCGCGAAGTGAAAGGGGGCATGGTTTGGGCCCAGCGCCAAGGCCGATCTGCTTGGAGCATCGGGTTCGGCGGCCATCCCGCCCAGATCCAGCACCAGGTCCACGCCGCCGAAGGGCAGCACCCGCGTGCTCGTCGGCCCCAACGCAGGCGACCCGCGCACCATCCACAGGCTCTGCACCCACGGCCGCAGCTCGGGCTTCGGCCGCAGTTCGTGGAATTCGAGCATGCTTCCGAACAAACACCGGCGCGGCGCGAAGGTGTCACCGCGGCGTCGGCCGAGCAGCCTGGCCCTATTTCGGCTTCGCGACTCTTAGCTGGACTCGTGTGCCGCCATAGCGGTGGCCATCGCGGGTTTGGCGTTCCACTTCCATCGCGGCCAGCTGGTGGATGGTGTATTGGCGAAAGCTCGCGACCCTGCCGGCGGGCTGGTCCGAGAGACGCCACGGTCTCGCCCCAGATCGAGTATTCGCAGCGCACGGCCCCACGGCAGCCGGGGCGGGGTGCGCCCGTGCATCAGCGCGAGGCGGTCGGGCTGTTCTTGAGCTCTTCGAGCACGCGGTCGAGGTTGAACGCGGCCGGCCTCTGCCGAGGCGGGAAGGTCTTGAACGATTCGAGTTGCGCGGCGACGTAGCCCTGCGCGGGCACGAGGACGAAGGCGTGGTCGAGCACCCAGTCCCAGTAGGTGTTCGAGTTCTCGTCGGCGCGTTCGAAGGGATCACGCCGCAGATTGAAGATTTTAGGCACGCGCAGGGGAACGAACGGTTCCGCCCACAGCGCCAGGGTCTTCGCCCTCTGCTCCATGAACACGATCTTCCAGTCCTCGTAGCGTAAGGCCACGAGCTGGCCGTCATCGTCGACGTAGAAAAACGACTTGCGCGGGGAACGACGGTCCTGGCCGGTCAGATACGACAGGACGTCGAACCCGTCGAGGTGCACCGTGAAGCTCTTGCCTCCCGCCCGGTAGCCCGCGCGTACCTTGTTGACCAAGTCGCTCTCACCCGCGGCACGCAGCAGGGTCGGCAGCCAGTCCTGGTGGGCAACGATATCATTGAGCATGGTTCCGGCCGGAAAGTGACCGGGCCAGCGGGCGAAGCACGGCACCCTAAAGGCGCCCTCCCAGTTGGTGTTCTTCTCGCTGCGGAAGGGCGTGATGCCCGCGTCGGGGAAGGTGTTGTAGTGCGGCCCGTTGTCGGTCGAGTAAATGACGATGGTGTTTTGCGCAATACCCAGGGCATCGAGCTTGTCGAGCAGCCGGCCGACCAGCCCGTCGTGCTCGACCATGGCATCGTTGTAATCACCCTGGCCACTGCAGCCGCGCGCCTTGTCGCTGACGTGGGTACGAAAATGCATGTGGGTGGAGTTCCACCACACGAAGAACGGCTTGCCCGCCTGATGCGCAGCCTCGATGAAGCGCAGGGTACGCTCGGTGATCTCCTCGTCGATGGTCTCCATACGCTTGCGGTCGAGGGGGCCCGTGTCGTCGATCTTCCCGCCTGCCAGGCTGTGGATCACGCCGCGCGGGCCGTACTTCTCGCGGAAGGCGGGGTCCTTGGGATAGTCGGGGTTCTCGGGCTCCTCCTCGGCGTTGAGGTGGTAGAGGTTCCCGAAGAACTCGTCGAAGCCGTGATTGGTGGGCAGGAACTCGTCCTTGTCACCGAGGTGGTTTTTGCCGAACTGCCCGGTGATGTAACCGAGAGGTTTGAGCAGCTCGGCGATGGTGGGGTCCTCGGGGCGCAGCCCCAGATCGGCGCCGGGCATTCCGACCTTGGTCAGCCCGGTGCGCACCGGGTTCTGGCCGGTGATGAACGCCGCGCGTCCGGCCGTACAGCTCTGTTGCCCGTAGTAGTCGGTGAACGCAAGGCCCTCGTGGGCGATGCGATCGATGTTGGGCGTGCGGTAGCCCATCATGCCGCGGTTATTGAAGCTGATATTCCAGGTCCCGATGTCGTCTCCCCACAGAACGAGGATGTTGGGCTTGGCGTCCGGCATATGGGCTCCTCCGTGCGGCGCTGATCGCGTAGCGCAAGATGGAGCTGCACAGCAGGCTGTCAAGCGCGCGGCGGACCTGGCGGGACGCGACGAGTGGCCGATCCGCCGAGCGGATCGCATTCTGGTCTGGGGGAGTGAGTGGTGCGCAAGGACGAGTCCAGGTCAACTCAGCCACCGAGTTGGCCAGCGAGCGCAGCCGGCTGGCCGCTGATCGGACACCCTGGCCCTCATCCAGCACCGGCGCGTGCTCCGGCAGATCGCCCACGGCCACTTCGTCTATGCGCCCCGCTGGCCGCTGTCCGAGTGGGTCAGCCTGGCGTTGGTGGCGATCGGTATCTACGGCCTGGTAGCGATCCTGGGCTGATGCGCCCGCGCGAGCATTCGCGGGAACGGCTGGACAGCGAGTCGCATCCAAGCGCGGGGCGTGTCCTTCTGCCCAACCCGAGCCTGCCCCGTCCATGACCGAAGCCTGCCACCATCGCCCGCGTGCCTTCCACGTGATGGCCAAGCCCACCGGGGCCGCCTGCAACCTGCGCTGCGACTACTGTTTCTACTCGAGCAAGGCCGCGCTCTATCCGGGCAGCACCTTCCGCATGAGTGACGATGTCCTCGAAAGCTACTTGCGCCAGACCATCCGTGCCCACCGCGTACCGCGGGTGACCATTGCCTGGCAAGGCGGCGAGCCGACCCTGATGGGCCTGGACTTCTTTCGCCGGGCCGTCGCCATCGAGCGCGAGTACCTGCGACCCGGCATGACCGTCGAGAATACCCTGCAGACCAACGGCATTCTGATCGACGAGGAGTGGGCCGACTTCCTGGCCGAGAACCGCTTCCTGGTCGGCCTGAGCCTGGATGGGCCCCGCCACCTGCACGATCGGTTTCGCCACGACCAAGCCGGTCGCCCGGTCTTCGACCGCGTGCTGCGTGCCGCCCACCTGATGCAGCGCCGAGGGGTAGAGTTCAACGTCCTGTGCGCCGTCAGCTCGGCCAACGGGGCGCAGCCGCTCGAGGTGTATCGATTCTTCCGCGACGAGCTCGGCGCCCGCTACCTTCAGTTCATCCCCGTGGTCGAGCTGACCAATCATCCGCCCCGTCCGACCGACAGATCGGTCGACGCCGCCACCTACGGCCGCTTTCTCATCGCAATCTTCGACGAGTGGGTCCGCCGCGACGTGGGGCGCGTCTTCGTGCAGACCTTCGACGGCGTGCTCGCCGCCTACCTCCGGGGCGAGTCCTCGCTATGCGTGTTCCGTTCCGCGTGCGGCGAGGGCACGGCGCTGGAGCACACCGGCGACCTCTACTCGTGCGACCACTACGTGGATCGCGAGCACCTGCTCGGCAACATTCTCGAGACCCCGATGGCCGAGCTCATCGCCTCGCCCCAGCAGATCGCGTTCGGCCGGGCCAAGTCCGCCCTTTTGCCGGGCCAGTGCCGCGCCTGCGAGTTCCTCTTCACCTGCCACGGCGAGTGCCCCAAAAACCGCATTCTCGCCAGCACCACGGGCGAGCCCGGCCTGGCCTGGCTGTGCGCTGGGCTCAAGGTCTTCTTCGCCCACACGGCGCCGGCCATGGCGAGGATGGCCGACCTCCTGCGGACCGGGCACGAGGCGGCCGAGATCATGCCGCCAGGCAGCCAACCGCAGGCCCGCGCTGGCCGTAACGCCCCCTGCCCGTGCGGCAGCGGTCGCAAGCACAAGCGTTGCTGCGGACGGCGCCCTATGCGGCCCACGACATCGCCCTGGTGGCCTTGGGGAAGGTGATAGGCCTTCTCGCCGCGCACAAGCTGGTCGTCGCGCTGTATGTGGCGGCCATGCCCCAGGCGGCGCGCGGGCGGAGTCGTAGAACACCGTACGCAGCGGTTCAACCCCGAGAAACCCCTGCCCCTCTTCGACTACGACTTCGTCCGCGACCTGCCGCGCGGCTTCGACCTCTTCAAGGCCAAGCGAGGCAGGTGGAGGTGTCCGTGCAGAAGGGTTCGTGGACCGTCTTTCGGCGGCGACCGGCGAGCTAAGCGCGCGGGCGACTTCGGGACGAACACGCCGCCCGGCCAGCCGCCGGCGCCCGAGCCACCGCGTGCGGCGTGGTCACCCTCATGTGACTGGACGCGAGCCGTTGGCCGACCTCCACGGCGAGTTGAGGCGCGCCATGACCGAGGCGAGACGCGGTGCGCGTCCATGTAACGCGCGTCAGAGGGGCCCGGACGCGGACAAAACGTGTCCCCGGAGGCTTGAGATCGGGTTCTGCGCCAGTGAAACCTGTCCCCGAAGGCTTGGGATCACGTTCTGCACCGGCAAGACCTGTCCCCCCAAGGCTTGGGATCACGTTCTGCACCGGCAGAACCTGGCCCCCAAGGCTTGGGATCACGTTTCGCGCGCGAAGACCTATCCCCCCAAGGCTTGGGATCGGGTTCTGCGCCGGCAAAACCCGTCCCCCCAAGGCTT
>JAEXQJ010000315.1 GCA_023438785.1 Pseudomonadota bacterium | reverse complement strand
ATGGGCTGGTCCATCTCGGGCGATCGCGAACGGTTCACGCTGCTGGAGATGATCGACGCCTTCACCTTCGATCGCATCAGCCTGGGCGGTCCCGTGTTCGATCTCGTCAAGCTGTCGGCCATGAACGCGGACTACCTGCGCGCGCTCGACGACACCGCCCTGGTCGCCCGCCTGCGCCAGTGGCGACTGGGTGACGACTACCTGCGCGAGTTGGTGCCGCTCGTGCGCAAGCGCATGCAGCGTCTCGATGAGTTCATTCCGCTCACCGAGTTCTTCTTCGCCGGCGACATCGACCACACGTCTGTCGCCAAGGAGCTTGTCCCGGCCAACCGCACCGCCAAGCAGGTGGCCGATTGCCTGGCCGGTCTTGTGGAGGCGCTCGATGCCCAGCGCGACTTCTCGCACGCCGCCCTGGAAGCCATGACGCGTGCCTATGCCGCCACGGTCGGGTGGGACGTCAAGGAGCTGTTCATGGTCACCCGTCTTGCTGCCACGGCGCGCAAGGCCACGCCGCCGCTTTTCGAGACCCTGGCCGTGCTGGGGCGCGATCTGACCCGCCGCCGGATTCGTCTCGCCGTCGATTTCTTGAAGCGTTCCCGCTAGCTACGGCGGGCGCCGACAACAAACCACACAAGATTACAATTTCGTGACAATTGGCGCCCTAAGGTGGCGCCCATGGACATTTCGAGCGCCCTGACCGCGCTGTACCTGGTCATTCTGCTCGCCCTGGCTGTTTACGGTTTCCACCGCTCGTCGCTGGTCTTCCTGTACTACCGGCACCGCGACAAGGCACCCAAGGCTCCGGGCCGCTACTCCGAGCTGCCCGCGGTGACCGTGCAGCTACCCCTGTTCAATGAGATGTACGTGGTCGAGCGGCTGCTCGACGCGGTGGCCGCCATCGACTACCCGCGTGATCGCCTGCAGATCCAGGTGCTGGACGACTCCACCGACGAGACGCAGGACATCTGCCAGCGCAAGATCGCCGACCTCAAAGTGCATCACCCCGACTTGGACATCGAGTACGTGCACCGCACGGACCGCACGGGGTTCAAGGCCGGCGCGCTGGAGAACGGCCTGCGCACCGCCAAGGGCGAGTTGGTCCTCATCTTCGACGCGGACTTCATGCCCAAGCCCGACATCCTCGACCGCACTGTGCACCATTTCTTGGATCCCAAGGTGGCCGTGGTGCAGTGCCGCTGGGAGCACATCAACCGCGACTTCTCCGCGCTCACCGAGGCGCAGGCCCTCATGCTCAACGGCCACTTCGTCATGGAGCACGCGGGCCGCAACCGCTCGGGCCGGTTCTTCAACTTCAACGGCACGGCCGGCGTGTGGCGTCGCGCCGCCATCGTGGACGCGGGGGGCTGGCAGCACGACACCCTGACCGAGGACATGGACCTGTCGTACCGGGCCCAGCTCCGTGGCTGGCGTTTCGTGTACCTGCCCGAGATCGAGGCGCCCGCCGAGTTGCCCGTGGAGATGTCGGCCTTCAAGGCGCAGCAGTTCCGCTGGGCCAAGGGCTCCATCCAGGTGGCGCGCAAGATGCTGCCCACCATCCTGCGTTCCAACGCCACCTGGGCGCAGAAGAGCGAGGCCTTCTTCCACCTCACCAACAACTTCGCCTATCCGCTGCTCCTCGTTCTCTCGTTGCTACTCCTGCCCAATCTCGTGTTTCGCACCACGCACGGCGTGCGTGAGGTGCTGATGATCGACATACCGCTCTTCTTCGGCACGACCCTGTCCATCGCCTCGTTCTATCTGGCCTCGGAGCGCGAGATCGCGCGGCTGAGCGGCGGCCAGAACGGTGCCTCGACCTGGCGGACTCTGCGCCAGTTGCCGCTGGTCTTGTCCATCGGCATCGGGCTGTGCGTGAACCAGACCCGCGCCGTCATCGAGGCGGTGATGGGCCGCGAGACCGAGTTCGTGCGCACGCCCAAGCACGGCATCAGCCGCAAGCTCGAGACCTGGTCGAGCAAAAAGTACCGCGCCGCCAAGTCGCTGACCCCGTTCATCGAGCTGGGCATGGCCGCCTATTTCGTGCTGGCCGTGGACGTGGCCCTGGAGAATGGGCACTACGTGTCCGTGCCCTTCCTCATGCTCTTCCTCTTCGGCTTCGCCTACGTGGGCGCCCTGTCGAGTTGGCAGGGTGTGGTGGGCCAGACCCTGCGTCGCCTGTGGACCCGGCCCGAGACCGCGTCCACGCTGGTCACCGCGCCCCTCGTGCCCGCCCTCTCCGACGGCACCCCGTCGCCCGTGCTGGTTACTTCGCCGCGGTCGCGTCGTCCGGAGCCGGAGGTTTCGCTTCGCTCGGCTCGTTCACGAGGGGAAAGCGATCCCCACGTGAGCGCCTCTGCTTGACCATCATCCAGCGGGCGCCGCGAGTCTCCCAGCGCTGCGCGAGCGTGGTGCTGCGGAGGGTGGGATCGCTCTTGCGGTACCACTCCACGTCCACCGTGACCGAGGCGCCCTGCGAGTTCGCATCGAAACGGACGGCCTTCACCTCGAAGTCGCCCATCACCAGATCGTCGCCCACCAGATCCACGCGTGCCATGAAGGCCTGTTTGTCGTCGGCCAGCATGTCCGCGCACATGGCCTCCCAGCGGGCCCAGCGCAGATCGTCGTTGAAGGTTCGCGCCTCTCGAATCAGATCGTCTTCCCGGCGCTGCGTGGCGCTCAGACAACCCGTCAATGCCAGGGCCAGCGCCCCCGCGATCCATCGGCTTTTCATCACGAAGTTCCTCTCAGCCCCGAGACGACCCGTTCGATGCCGCCCAAATCGAGGCGCGTTCGCACGTCATTGAATCCCTGCTGGCGCATGTGCTCGGCCACCGCGGGCGCCTGACCCGCACCGATCTCCAGGGCCAGGCATCCGCCCTCCACGAGCAGCGGCCCGGCCTGGCCCACCAACTCGCGCACCAAATCCAATCCATCCGCACCGCCGTCCAACGCCAGATGCGGCTCACTGCGCACCTCGGCCGACAGCCCCGCGATCTCCGCGCTGGGAATGTAGGGCAGGTTGGCCGTGATGAGGTGAAAGGGCGCGTGCGCGGCCAGCGGCGCGGTCAGGTGCCCCTGGCCAAGCTCGATCTCGATATGCAGCCGTGCCGCATTGGCGGTGGCCACGGCCAGCGCATCCGGCGAAACGTCGGTGGCGAAGGCCCGCGCCGTCGGGTGCTCCTTGGCCAGCGACAGGGCCACCGCGCCCGAGCCGGTGGCCACGTCGGCCAAGCGCAACGCCGTCTCGCCGGGCCAGGCGCGCAGGCGATCGAGCGCCTCTTCGACCAAGGTCTCGGTGTCAGGCCGCGGGACCAGCACGCGTTTGTCGACCAGCAGATCGAGGCTCCAGAACTCCTTGTGCCCCACCAGGTACGCCACGGGCTCGCCCGCCAGGCGGCGCCGCACCAACTCGCGGTATTGGGCCAACTCGGCCTCGGCCAGCGGCTTGTCGAATTGGGTGTACAGCTCGATGCGTGTCAGGCCGAAGGCGTGGCCGGCCAGCAATTCCGCGTCCAGGCGTGCCGATTCGATGCCGTGGCGGATGAAGCGATCCGTGGTCCAGCGGACCACGTCGAGCACCGCCCAGGCCTTCTGGGGCGCGGGCGAAGAGGGGGACTGCACCCGGCGATTGTGCCGTACGGGCCGGGGAATGGCGAGGCCGAGGCGCGCCGCGCTTCCCAGGTTGCGGCGATGCGACTAGAGTCAGGCCCGCATCATGCGGTGGATAGGGACATTTTTCGTGACCGTGTTGCTCGGGCTGAGCGCGGCGGGGGCTGCGGCGGCGCCGTTGAGCGAGGAGGAGGCCCTGCTGCAGAAGGGTGCGGACCTGCGCGAGGCGGGCGACGAGGTTCACGCCGTCCTGGAGCTGCAGAAGGCCTACGATCTGAACCGCGCGCCCAAGGCCGCTGCCCAATTGGGCCTCTCCGAATGGGCGCTCGGCCGCTGGGCCGAGGCCGAGGCGCATGTGACCGAAGCCCTGCGCGCCACCAGCGATCCCTATCTGCGCGATCGCCAGCGCCGCCAGGTGTTGGAACAAGCCTTGCGCACCATCCGCACCCACCTGGGCAGCGTCGAGATTTCCGGCGAGCCCGAGGGCGCCGAGGTCATCGTGGCGGGCCGGGTGGTGGGCAAGTTGCCGCTCATCGGCCCGGTCCGCGTGGCCACGGGCCAGGTGGATGTGGAAGTCGCCGCTGACGGCTATGAACCCGCCACGCGCACCGTGCAAATCGCCGCCGGCCAGTACCAGCGCGTTCTCATGCGTTTGGAGAGAAAGGCCGCCGAACCCGTGGCCGTCGCACCTACGGCCGCCGACGCGCCTCCGGCCCCTCTCTCGCTCCCACCCGCACCGCAGGACACCGGTGTGAATTGGCACCGCGTGGCCAAGTGGTCGGCCTTGGGCGGCGCCGTCGGCATGCTGGGCCTGGGCGTGGCCGAGAACATTGTCCAGGTGGGCAGGGCGGACAAGGTCGAGGACTGCGACGTCGTCGGGTGTAGCAATCGGGACGAGTTGGAGCGGGACAGGAGTCGCGCCAAGACTCTGTCCGTCGTGGGCTACGTGGGCGCCGGCGTCCTCACCGCCACGTGGCTGGTCCTGCTGCTCACCGAGCCGGCATCGTCCACGTCCACGGCCTGGGCCTGCGTGCCCAACGCGCCCGCGCCCGGCGTCTCCTGCGCCATGCGCTTCTGAGCCGCACCGGCGCTCGGGCATTTGCTGGGCTACTATCCCGCCGATGCTTGGTCGGCTCGCGCTCGTCGCTGTTCTGCTCCTGCCCTCTGTCGCCTCTGCCACGACCACCTGTAGCTTTCGCCACGCCACGCCCAAGGACTTCGAAGAAGGAGAGGCCACTGGCACCCTGGTGCTCTCGACGGGAGACGTGCGTCCCGGGTTCAAGACGTCGCGCGTGCCCATCCAGGCCGCCTTCGTCTGGTGCGCGGCGCTGTCCCGCGACGGTCGCGTCGCCTACTTCGGCACGGGCGACGACGGGCGCATCTACGCGGTATCCACCGCCCAGGGCGACCGGGCTCAGCAACTCGCACAGCTCAAGACGCCTTGGGTCACCGCCTTGGCCGTGCGGCCTGACGGCAGCTTGGTGGCCGGGTCCACGCCCGGCGGCACCGTCTTCATCCTCGACCCGCAGACCGGCGCCTCCGCGCCGTTCGCCAAGTTGCCGGCCGAGCACGTGTGGGCGCTGCTGGTCGATCCCAAGACCGCCGTGACCTACGCGGCCACGGGCGCGCCGGGCAAGGTCTTCGCCATCGATAAGCAGGGCGGCCAGCGGCTGCTGTGGGACGCCGGCGACCAACACGTGACGTCGCTGGCCTTCGGTCCCGACGGCTCGCTGCTGGCTGGCACCGCCGAGGAGGCCATCCTGTATCGCATCTCGCCCGATGGCCGCGCGCTGGCCCTGCAGGACTTCGAGGCGGACGAGATCCGGGCCATCGTGCGCGCCGGCAGCGCCACCTATCTGGCCGTCAACGACTTCGATCGCGCCAGCGACGCCACGGCGGTCCCCGCTGTGCCCGCGTCCGGCAAGGGTACGCGCATCAGCGTCGGCCCTGCCCCCGCCTCGGGCGCAGTGCCTCGTAGCGGCAGCGGCAAATCGCGCGCCGCCGTGTACCGCCTCGAGGACGACGGCCGCATCGAGCAGGTGTTCGCGCTCGCGGAAGGCTACTTCACCTCGCTGCTCCTGGACGAAGCGGGCGACGTCCTCGCCGCTTCAGGCACGCAGGGCAAGGTGTACCGGATCTCGCCCGACCGAAGCGTGGCGCTGGCCGTGGATTTGCCCGAACGCCAGGCCCTGGCCCTGGTGCGCACGCCCGACGGCTTTCTGGTGGGCAGCGGCGACGTGGGCGCCTTGTTTCGCGTGCGGCCGGCGGTCGGAGGCGAGGCGTCCTATGTGTCGCGCGTGCTCGACGCGGAGGCCCCCGCGTCCTGGGGCAGCCTGCGCTGGTCCGGCTCGTCCGACCTGCGCTTCGAGACCCGCTCGGGCAACACGGCCAAGCCCGATCGCAGTTGGACCGACTGGAAGAAGCTGGCCGAGGTTCGCCACCGCGGCGACGAGACGCAGGGCAGGGTGCAAGGCCCCACGTCGCGCTACCTGCAGTACCGAGCCGTGCTGCCCACGCCCGATTCCGTGCTGCGCGAGGTGAGCACGTCCTACCTGCCCCAGAACCAGCGTGCGCACATCACCGAGGTGTACCTGGACACCGGCACGCCCGCCGCGTCGACCACCACCGCGTCTTCCAGCACGCCGCCGGCTGCCCCGTCGCCGCGCGCCCACTCCTCCGTGCTCAAGCTGCGTTGGAAGGTGGAGAACCCGGACGGCGACGAGCTCATCTACCGCCTCGCCTTTCGACTCGAGGGCGAGACCATCTGGCGTCCCCTGGGCGGCCCGGCTCCCCTGACCAAGGCCGAGTACGATTGGAACACGGAGTCGGTCCCCGACGGGCGCTACGTGATCCGCGTGTGGGCCTCGGACGAGAAGGTGACGCCCTCCGACCGCGCCCTGGACGCGACCTTCGAGTCGCCGCCGTTCCTGGTCGACAACACGCGGCCCGAGGTACTGGATCTGCAGGGCCACATGCCGCTCGTCACCGGCCGCGCGCGCGACGCTGCCTCGGTCATCACGCAAGTCGAATTCTCGGTGGACGGCGACGAATGGCGTCCCGCCTCTCCCAAGGACCATATCCTCGACGAGCGCGACGAGCCCTTCTCCATCAAGCTGCCCCGCCTGAGCCCCGGCCCGCACATCGTCACCGTGCGCGCCTGGGATAGCGCGGACAACCTGGGCTCGGCGCGCCTTCAGGTCGAGGCCCAATAGGCCGCTCCTGCGACGCGCCTCTCCAGCCCGGCCGCGCCGGGCGTGGTGCTACGCCTTGGCGGGCTTGGCCTTACGGGCGGCCGCGGTGGCGCGGTCGAGCAAGCGGGAGTCGGACCAAGTCTCCAGACCCTCCAGGAAGGTCTTGTCCTTGCTCCGGCCCAGCAGCGCGGCGGTCTCGGCGATCAGCTTGTCGCGCGAGCCGAACTTCTCCTTCACCGCGGTGGCAACCCGGTGCAGGTTCAGCAGTTTCTTGTTGGGCGCGGCCAGCAGACGCTGGCGGAGATCGTCCTTCGATTCATCGCCGCGGTCGAGCAGCCCGACCAGCTTGTCCACAAGCTTGTCCTTGGCACCGAAGGTCTCGTTCACGATGGAAAGGGGGCTCTTTTGCGGCATGGCTTGTTGGTCTCCAGAAGGAGGCGGTTCTTACCCCAAAATGGCAGTGAAGTCTATCAAGGGCTAAGAGGGTGTCCGAAAAGTTGAGTTTGCAGACTGGCTCAAGAGTGGGGCCACGGAACAGGCCGCAACGGGTGTCCGACGTTCGGGAAATCAACCTCACCCCCCAGCCCCTCTCCGGGACGAAGGCCCGGGCGC
>JAEXQJ010000226.1 GCA_023438785.1 Pseudomonadota bacterium | reverse complement strand
GCCACTGGGGGCACGGGCGGTGCCCAGGAGGGTTCGGGGGGCAAACAGGGAACGGCAGGCGGAGCGATCGCCGAGCAGGGCGATGCGGGTGGCTGCTCGTGCCGGCTGGGCCGTGCAGGAGTGGGCCCCGAGCCGATGGCCGTGCTCCTGGTCGTCCCGGCGCTCGTGTGGTACAGGCGCCGGCGCCGGTCCTGAGCGCCACGCCGGATCGCCTCTCGCACATGGGGGTGGTGCACGGCCAGGGTGCGTTGACTGCGGGTCGCCAACGCCAGCGGTCCGCAGTCGGCTATCGGAATCGCGGTCACGCCAGACGTCAGCGATGACGGCGATTCATTCCTTGCACGACGTTGGCCCCATCGCTTTGACGAGTGCCCCCCGTCAATTCTCGTTGCAACTATCGAACGCGTCGACCGGCCTTGGGTTTCTGCCAAGGGGGATTCGCATCCGCAAGCAAGGCATCGACACAGAGAGTCTGTCGGGCTTCCTGGTGTCGGCCGCGGTGCTCAGGTTCTGAGCGCCGGCCGCCGCCGCTGGCTCGCGCCCGCGCCTACGGCAACGTCAGTCCCCCCGAGGTCAGGTAGGCGCCCGCGTGGGTCTGCATGAAAAGGCGTCCCTCGCCGTCGTAGTCGTTGGTCACCGAGGCTTGCGTGCTGGCGGCCAATCCACACAGCAGCATGGCCACCCCGGCGCGCGCCAGGGCCTGACGATGCCCGGGGCCCGACGGACCGAAGATCCATTCGACGCGGTTATCGCGATAGCCACCGCGCGCTTGGCCCGTGTTGTCCACGTCGAGGTGACTGGAATTGCCCACCGGAACTTCCCACAGCACCCAGCGCCGTGCGGCCTGTTGATTCCACAAACCCAGCCAGGTCAGGTAGCGGGTGAAGCTGCGCGTGCTGGCCGAGGCGCTGTCCGCCGCGTCCCACCACAGATCCTTGTTGAGCACGAGCTTGGAGTAGTCGAAGTCGAAGTCAGCCACGTGGTGCGACAGCAGGTCGTAGGTGTCGCCGGTCAGGTTGGGCAGAAGGCCCAAGGGCGCCAAGAAGGCCCACACGCGATCCACCTCAGGCCGCAGCGGGACGGTGGTGTCCGCATAAATCACGTCCAGTCCCGACGCCCAGTTGGCCACATCAATGGCCAGCTTGGCATTGAGGGCGCCCACCGAACGGCGCAAGCGCAGAAAAGCCAAACCCCAGCCCGCGACCGTGTTGGGCAAATCTGCCAATTCGGGCAGACCGCTGGACGCCACGGCGGCCGGCACCGAGGGATCGTGGCGAGCCGACAATTCGATAAAGGCAAGGGCCGTGTTTTCCAACAACACCACCACCGGCTTTCCGAAATCCCGCACCCGTTCCATCAGCAGCTTGAAATTCGCGAAATAGGTCGCCATAGCCGCGGCGTCTTGGATTCGGCGCAGATAATCATTGTCTGGCGGAGCCATCAATTCGATGTACGCCAGGACGGGAATTTCGCCGCGGGCGTTGGCTTCGGTCATGTACGCCAAAGCCCACGAGCCGTCATCACCCCAGGTGCCGAAGTTGTTGCGCCAGCCTTTGGCCAAGTAGCGGAAGCTCGCGTCCCAGGGCACTCCGCTGTCGGCCATCCACGTGTCGCCGTGGACGGCGTACAGGCCCACGGCCAGGCGTTTGGGCAGGCCATCCGGAACGTGCCCCGCGGTGCTGACAACCACGCTGCGATCGACGGTGCCGAGCGATTCGTCGCCCCCGCACGCGACCAGCGCACTCAGGCACACGAACAAGCCCAACTCTTTCATGGCCACTCCACGGCCAGGGCCAACCCCGGGCGGACCGCATAGGGCCCGACTACGGCGGCTTGGCCGTCCACGCCCGTCACGTTGTAGGCGCGTGGCATGGGATCCCATTCCAACGAGGGCGTCAGCGACAGCGCCACGCCCCTGACGACGAGGGCGGCGCGCAGTTCCGCCCGCAGCACCGTCACGGCGGTCCAGCGCGTCGGCGTCAGAGTGGCAGCGCCCCATCGGCCTTGGCGGGGCTGCACGTGGACCAGATCCACACCGCCGCCCAGCCAGGCCCCCAGGGCAAGCCGTGTGCCCCGGCGGCTCAGTCCCGCGCCCAAGCGCAACGCCACGCTTTGCAGCCGCACGCCCACATTCGCATCGCCCCAGCTTTGGGCCAGCAGGTATTGCGCACTGGCGGCCACCCCCGCATGCCCGGCCCGCGTGGTCACCTGCCAACGCAGTCCTGGCCCGTGTGCCAGCGCGATCTGCGGCGAAAAGAGCTGCGCCTGGTAGAAGGCGCCCAGGCTGTGTTGCTGTCCGTCGCGCTGAGGAGGCGCGGGGCTTTCGTTCCGCGCCTCCAACACCGAGTGCGCCTCGGCGCGAGTCATGCCCAGGCCCTGGTTCTCGAGCAGAGCGGCCACCGACGATTCCACCATCTGGGCGATGGTCTCGCGCGCCAGCTCGTCGGGCCAGGTCGGCAGCGCCGCCTCGCGGACCAGAAAGCGCAGGGCGCGTTGATCCGTGATGGTGATGCGCGCACGCCCACCGGCCGCGACCTCGATCCACACGCGAGCTGCCACGCCGCGCTCCTCGCCCGTCATGATATCGGCCGCACTGAACACCGGGACATGGGTCAGGCGGAGATTGGAATCGCGCCGCGAGAACACGTCGACCAGGGGCTGCACGCTGTCGCGGCCCTCTCCCACCACGAAAATGTGCACCACAGCCGGCGAAGGCGAATCGGCCCACGCCGTTGATGTCAGGCCAGCGGCGACGAGAGCCAGCACGAGCCGGGCGGCGCGCATGGGCTAGGGCCGGGCGCCGAGTTGGCCTCGGGCGACGTCGGCGTAGATCGAGTCGGGAAAGCGTGACACCAGATCGGCCCAGCAACGGCGCGCATCGGCTTCGCGATGCAGACCGGCCAGCGCGCGCGCTTGGCCATACAGCGCCTCGGCCGCCAACACACCGCCTGCCGCCGCCCGCAGGTGCCGCTCGAACTGCGCCAGCGCCTCCGCCGGTCGGCCGCGGTCGAGCAGGATGCGGCCCAAAGACACCCGGGACAGCAGAGCCTCGCGCGAATCGGGGAAACGACGCTGCAATTCCGCGTACAGCTCGCCGGCGCGATCGAGCCGGCCTGAGCGGCGGGCTTCATTGGCCGCGGCGAAGAGCGCCGCGAGGTCCAAGCCGGGCGCGGCTGGGGCCTCGTCGACCACCACGGAGCGCCGATGCGTGCGAGGCCGCGCGGGCGGCGTGCGCGGCTGTTCCGCCGGCATCGGCTCGGGGGCGGCCAACTCGGGGACAGCGTAAGGCGTTGGGGGCGCCGGCCTCTGTGCCGGCAGGGCCGCAGCCTGCATCGGGCGGATGGGCTGGGCGGTGCGCTGATGCAACCAGACCGCCGCGCTGGCCAGTCCCGCGGCCAGAAGCAGGGCCGCCGCTATCCCGGCGGCCACCGACCAGGAGCGTCGGGCGTGCCGCCGCGGTGCCGACAACGCGCCGGTCACCGCGCGGGCGATCAGCAGCTCGTCAGTCGCTTGCGGGCGTCCATCTAGCTCGAAAGCGTCGTGCACGCTCTCGTCCAGCGCACAGTCCGCACACGATCGCAGATGCTCATCCAGCAGTCTCGCCTGCGCGGCGCTTAGCTGAGCGGCGCGCCGGAGGCCCAGCAGGTTCTCAGGGCATGGGATCGTCATCCATTCCTCCTGACCAGGTCATCCCTAAACTGCGAGTCGTTCTCCACGCGACGGCGGAAAGCCTCTTTGCCCACGCGCAGGCGGCTCCACACCGTGTTGATGGGGATCTGCAGCGCGGCCGCAATCTCCTCGACGCGGTAGCCGAGGATGAAGTGCATGGCCAAGACCTCGGCCGATTTGGTGGGCAGATCGTCGAGCACGCGGCGCAAGGTCTGGCGGCGCCGATTCTGGATGGCCGCTTCGAGCGGCGAATTCGAAGGATCGACCTCGGCCAACGCGTGGCTAGCGTTGTCCTCCAGCCAGCGGGCTCGAGTTCGCCACCGCCGGCGCGCCGCCATGGCGGTGAACAGGGCGACGCGATTGGCAAAGTGCACGGCGCGACTTTCGCCTCGAAAGCGCGGCAGCCCATGGAGCAGCCCGATCAGCGCCTCCTGCAGCACATCCTCCGCTTCGGGGTGGGCACTGCCCAACACCCGTCTCACCACCGACAGCATGGGCACGGCGGCCGCGGCGAGAAACGCGCGTGTGGCCTTGTCGTCGCCGGCGAGCACCTGGCGTACCAGCGTAGCCAGCTCATCGGACGAACCATCGTCCGGTCGTGGCGCCGATTCTCTCGTCGCGAATTGCACGGCTGCTCGCCTTTGTTATCGGCAGAAGATCGCCGAATCAAGGGGCCTGGCGCCGCGAATCTTGCTTTCGACATGATTGGTTCTTCGGCCACGAGACACGCGCCTGGCGATTTCGCGGACCGACGTGATGGGAAAGAGCCGCGCCCGACACTCTTCGCGAAGTACGGACAGCTACCACCACGGAGGACATCTATGATCCCAGCACGTAGTCCCTTGCGGCGACGGTTGCGCGCCCGCAGCCAGCGCCGCAGCGCCTCGAATTCGCAGCGGCTTCGCCCTTCTTGCACCGCACTATCCGTTCCCCTGGCTCGGCTGTGCCTGTGGAGCGCGCTGTCGAGCTTGCCCATCCTGCTCGTCGCGTGCGGGAGCGACGGAGGCTCCGGCGGCCCTGGCGG
>JAEXQJ010000133.1 GCA_023438785.1 Pseudomonadota bacterium | reverse complement strand
CCTACCTGTCCAAGACCATTTCCCTTTCCGACACCATCGCCAAGTTCGGTCAGGCCGCCTCGTGGACCATCCCGGTTCTGTGCGTGCTGGTGATGGCGGTCTACTTGGCCGACTCCTTCGCCATCTGGAAGACGTTCGGATGGTTCGCGGCGCGCCTCTCGTTCCGCGAGGTGCTGGTGGTTCGTGGGGCCACGTACGTGCTGGCCCTGGTGAACTACGTGGTCGGGCAAGGCGCCATCGTCTACTTCGTCAAGCGCTCGCGGGGAGTGCCCGTGGTGCGGTCCAGCTCGACGGTCCTGCTCATCATGGGCATCCACATTCTGATACTGCTGCTCCTGACCACCCTGGGGCTGTTCTTGGCGCCGGACCTGCCCGGCTCTCTGCGCACCGTCGTGCTGCTCGCCCACCTGGCCCTGCTCGTCTACATTGTGCTGCTGGTCATCAGGCCGCGTTTTCTGGTCTCGCGGCCCATTCTCGATGTGCTCTTCTCGGCCGGGCTGTCGGGCCACCTGCGCGCCATCGGCGTGCGGCTGCCTCACACGCTCTCGCTCGTCTTCTTCACGTACATGTCACTGCGGGCCTTCAAGGTCGACGTGCCCTTCACCCAGGCCGTGCTGTACCTGCCGGTGGTCTACTTCATCGCCGTGCTGCCCATCTCGGCCATGGGACTGGGGACCACGCAGGCTGCCATGATTCACTTCTTTGCGGCCTACGCGCCCGGCACCCTGGAGCAACAGCGACAGACGGTCTTCGCGTCCAGTCTGGCCGCGCAGGCCATCGCGCTCGTGGTCCAGGTCGGCATCGCGCTGGTCTGCATGCGCAGTCAGTTGGCCCGGGAGCTGCCGACCGAGGCTGACGTGACAGCGGCTTGAGCGGCCGCAGAGGGCCTCATGGTCATCAAATACAAGAAGCCGCGCGCCATCAACGGTGTCTCCGTAACCCTGCTTCTGATGGCCGGAGCCCTCGTCTACCTCGCCGTGAACCTGTGGCCGGCCTACGACGTGGCCTCGCGGGCCAAGGACGTGCTGCTGGACAACCTGCCCACCCTCTATCGTGCCAACCTGCGCCCCGATTCGACGGCCGGCGAGATGATCGCCGAGCTCAAGCGCAGCGTACCCCTGGCCCTGCGCAAAGAGGGCGTGCGGGATCCGGACCTCGAGGTGACCTTCGAGCGCAGCAAGGCCAAGGTGGCCATCGCGGCCAAGTTCAAGATCGCGGTGACCTTCGCGTGGATCGACAAGACCTACACAATTCCCATGAATCCACGGGTAGACACGGACGCGGCCCGCGTCGAGTGGTGATCCCAACCGTGTTACAATCGGCGCCCGCAACGGGGCAAGCGCATGGCTAAGCTTATCGTCCAAAGCAGCGACGGGCGCCGTGAGTTCGAGCTGGGCGTGGTCACCACGATCGGCCGCCATCCGCACAACGTGGTCCAGATCCTGGACCGCATCGTCTCCAAGGAACACGCCCAGGTCATTCGCCAGCCGGACGGGCGCTTTTTGTATCGCGACCTGGGCAGTCTGAACGGCTCATTCCTCGGCAACGAACGCATTAGCGAGCGCATCCTCGCGGAGGGTGACGACATCGTCCTGGGTGGCACGCACGTGCTGTTCCAGGACCAGCCCAGCCCCGCGTCCCAGGCTGCCCAACGGGTCAGCATCGAGGCCGCGGTGCCTGCCGACGCCCCCATCCATCAGAAGCTACAGCCCGGTACGGCCGAGTTTCTGCCGGAAAGATCCATTGTCGACGTGAACGCGCTTCGCCGCGACTACGAGAAGCTGCGCCTGGCCTACGAGCTAGGTCGCTCCATCGGCATCGAGGTCGACATCGACGTCCTCCTCGAGCGGATCATCATGAAGGCCTTTGAGCTGATCCCGGCTGACCGCGGGGTCATCCTGCTCATGGAAGACGGCGTGCCCCAACCGCGCGTGGCCAAGACGCGTGAGGGGCGCAACGAACAGATCGTCCTGTCGCGCTCCATCCTCAACGAGGTCGTGCAGCACAAGACGGCCGTGCTGTCGTCGGACGCCACCATGGACAGCCGCTTCCAGGGCGCCCGCTCGGTGATCATGCAGGGTATCCGCTCCACCATGACCGTGCCGCTGGTTCACCACGAGGAATTGCTCGGCCTCATGCACCTCGATTCCATGGTGGCCACCAACGCCTTCGGCGAGAAGGATCTGCAGATCTTCGCCGGCATCGGCAATCAAGCGGCCGTGGCCATCCACAACTCCATGCTCGCGCGCAAGATCGAGCAAGAGGCCAAGACGCGCGCCCAGTTCCAGCGTCTGCTGTCGCCCAACCTGGTGGACCAGGTCGTCTCGGGCAACCTGCAGTTGGAGAAGGGCGGCGCGCTGTCCGAGGTGACCCTGCTCTTCTCGGACATCCGCGGCTTTACCGCCATGAGCGAGAAGCGTGCGCCCCAGGAGATCGTGCGCATGCTCAACGAGTATTTCGAGCTGATGGTGGACATCATCTTCAAGCACGAGGGCACGCTCGACAAGTTCGTGGGCGACGAGATCATCGCCCTGTTCGGCGCGCCGGTGCCCATGCCCAACGCCGAGCTCAAGGCCGTGGAGTGCGCCCTGGACATGCTGGACGTGCTGTACGAATTCAACCGCGCGCGGGCCGCCCAGGGCCAGGAGCAGATCCGCATCGGCATCGGCATCAACACCGGCACCGTGGTCACCGGCGCCATCGGCAGCTCGCGCGCGCTCCAGTACACGGCCATCGGGGACGCGGTGAACACGGCCTCACGCCTGTGCAGCGTCGCCAAGGCCAACGAGATCCTCATCTCGGACGCGACCTACAGCCGCGCCGGCGATCAGATCCTGGCGGAGGCGCTCAGCCCGGTGCGGGTCAAGGGCAAGGCCGATGCGCTGCGGGTGTGGACAGTGACCGGGTTGCGTTCTCCTGAATGGCGCGCTGAGACTACCAAGCCATTCTGATCGGGGCAGTGCCCTCTCGGGTGCGCTCTCGCCTGAAAGGGTGTGACCAAAGGGTGGTGGCCGGCATCCGAACGCTGGGTAAAATAGGCAGGCAAGGAGCGACCATGTCTTCCGCCATCGAGAACGGAGCCGCAAACGAAGCCCCCACAACCCCCGTGACCCTGACCGTCGGCGCAGCCGAGAAGGTGAAGGAGATCCGTGCGGAGGAGAAGATCGAGGACGGGTTCGCCTTGCGCCTCAAGGTGGTGGGCGGCGGGTGCTCAGGCTTCTCGTACGATCTCTACTTCGACCAGCCGCAGGACATCGACCACGTCTTCGAGTGCAACGGCGTGAAGATGCTCTGCGATCAGATGAGCCTCATGTACCTCATGGGCACGGAGGTCGACTACGTGGAGAGCCTGGCGGGCTCGGGGTTCAAGTTCAAGAACCCCAACGTGACCTCCACCTGCGGCTGCGGCAGCAGCTTCAGCGTCTAGAAGCGCCTGGCGCTCAGGGGACGACGACGTTGTCCTCTTCCTTCATGCGGTTGATTTTGGTGAGGCACTGCTCGCGAATCATGCCGCGCATGGCGGGGCTGGGATCCTCCACGGACTCTTTCAGGATGCCGTGGTAGCTGCGGCATTTGGCGGCGTCCGTGGCCTTGGCTCCGCAGAAGTAGTCCCGCACGCGCTGGCACGGGTTGCGTCCCGCATCGGCCATGGTGATGGCCAGCCAGCAGATCCCCACGCCGGCTAGCGACACCAGTCCCACCACCATGGCGCGCCGGCGCTTGCGGTACTTGTGCACGTCGATGGCCGCCGCCTCGGCGCGAATCTGCTCGAGTTCCTCGGGCGTCTCGTCCATGAGGAGTCGATTAGAGCCCGTCTGCCCGGGCACCGCAAGCCGGGTTGCCCGGCCGTGCTAGAACGGCGTCATGGCTTTGCGCAAGCGCCCCACCGTCATGACCAAGGCCGCACGCCAGCCCCACCGCCTGCCCTGGCCGCCCGAGCCCAAGCGGGTGTCGGCCATCCTGCGGATCCTGAATGAAACCTACCCGGCCGCCGATTGCGAGTTGCACCACCGCAACCCCTTCCAACTGCTGTGCGCCACCATCCTCTCGGCCCAGTGTACCGACGAGCGCGTAAATCGGACAACGCCGGCCCTCTTTCAGCGCTACCCGACGGCCGAGGCCATGGCCCAAGCGGCGCTCCCGGAGCTCGAGGAGATGATTCGCTCCACCGGCTTCTTCCGGCAGAAGGCCAAGAGCTTGGTTGGGGCCAGTCGCGCCATCGTCGAGAAGCATGCTGGCAAGGTGCCACGTACCATGGAGGAGTTGCTCCACCTGCCCGGCGTGGCCCGCAAGACCGGCAACGTCGTGCTGGGCACGGCCTACGGAGTCGCGGCGGGCGTGGTGGTGGACACGCACGTGCAACGCGTCTCTTTGCGCCTGGCGCTGACCCGCTCAGTGGGGCCCGAGAAGATCGAAGAGGACTTGCAGGCGGTTATCCCGCGGGAACACTGGATCAAGTTTGCCCACCAGCTCATCTGGCACGGCCGGCGCCAGTGTTTCGCCCGCAAGCCCGACTGCGAGCACTGCCCGCTGGTCCCGCACTGCCCGAGCGCCTTCAAAGAGTCCTAAGCTCGGGCGGCTCGCAAGCGTCACTCGGTCCGACGCCGCTGGCAGTCGCGCACCTCTTCGGTGATGCGCATGGCACAGAATTTCGGACCGCACATGGAGCAGAAGTGAGACGCCTTGGCCTCCGCGTCGGGCAGCGTTTCGTCGTGGTAGCGCCGGGCCGTGGGCGGGTCGAGGGCCAGGGCGAACTGGTCCTGCCAGCGAAAGCCGAAGCGCGCCCGCGACATGGCGTCGTCGCGCAGCGTGGCCCCTGGATGCCCCTTGGCCACGTCCGCGGCGTGGGCCGCGATCTTGTAGGCGATGACCCCGGCCTTCACGTCGTCGCGGTTGGGCAATCCGAGGTGCTCTTTGGGCGTCACGTAGCAGAGCATGGCCGTGCCGTACCAACCAATCATGGTGGCGCCGATGGCCGAGGTGATGTGGTCG
>JAEXQJ010000120.1 GCA_023438785.1 Pseudomonadota bacterium | reverse complement strand
ACGCCCGCCGCCTGGCCCCTTGATCGCTCGCTGGCAACCGGGCGCGGACGCCCGGTGCACTCGCTAACGTCGCGTCGGAGTCAACCTCGCCCGTCCCTGACGGCGCCGCAGCGAGCTCCAGGAGCATGGAGGTGGACCATGGCACTCTCACGGCGGGAAGCGCCCGCTTGCGCCTTTATGTCCCAGTCGGGCTTCTGTCGGCCACATGGACGAGCAGGTTGGCGAGTTCGCTCATCTTCAGCCAGGGGCGCCTTCGGTGGAGCATTCGATGGCAGTTGGCGCAGACAAGAGCGATTTCCTCTGGTCGCGTTTGTGCGCCGGGACCCAACTCGCTCACCGGTATGACGTGATGGGCCTCTATGTATCCCTGCCCAATAACGCCATAGCGTCGGCTAAAGTCGAAGGTGCAGACCTGACAAACCAGGGGACCGCGGGCCGCGGCGTTTTCCTTGACTACGCGAATTAGCTCCGAGTTTCGCTCGCGGGACAGGTGTCGACGCTCGTACGCCTCTCCTTCTGGGAATGACCGCCGCATCTCCGGCGCCTGCGGATCGAGCAAGTCGGCCTTGACGCGGCATTCGACGAGGCCAAATAGGTCCTCCACGAATCGGACGCCGTCATCTCCCGTCGCTGGAATCGCCAGGTGAATGCCTGCATCCCCGACGTGATTCCGAAAATAGGCGGTCCTTCTCACGTTGAGGCCGTCCCCCTTTTTGGGCTTGTAGCTCCAGTGAAGACTGCCCTCAGAGGGATCCTCGTGTGAGATTTCTGCGTGTGTCACCTGGGCATCATGACGGTACAACACCAAGTACCAATCGTCGGAGCGGTACCAATCGATCACGAGGAAAAACACGGTCCGCCCACCGTGCTGTTCCACTCGGTCTGCGGAGATAAGAGGCCTGCCGTCCGCCCACTGGTGGAAGCCATCGAGCGGCCGGCCTTCCTGGATTCTTGCGAAGTCGAATCCAGCGTTGGCACTTCGTGTTCGCAAGTAATCTGAGATCCGCTGGGCCGTGCTCTTCTTCATGCAAGGGCATTCTCTCCCATGTAGCCGCCCCAGCGACAGGTGCCATCAGACCCCGCCCAACAACGGTGCTGCGGTTATAGGTGCCCGGCTATAGGTGCTGCCCGGCTATGGGTGCCAGACGCCTAACAACGGCCTGACGACGCCGATCACACCGTCGCCGTCGACTGCTCCTTCCCCTCTGGAAACCTGAGGCAGCGAGCGCAGGCGACGGCGTCAGGCGTTCGGGAAAAGAGCCGTAGGCGGTGTAGGGAGCCGCTCCTCGGTGGCGTCGTAGACGACACCGAGGATGCCAGGCGGACGGTCCAAGGGAGCATGGGCCGCCGGAGCGCAGGCCGAAGGCCGAGCACCGCCGGCCTGGACGCGTCGGCGTAGGCGGGCTTTGCCCGCCGGAGCCAGTGCGCGGGGGGGTTTGGGAACCCGACGAGGGTTCCCATGTGGATCGACCAGCCGCCCTAGGCCTTTTCCCGAACACCAGCCGTCGCCGGAGCGAGCGGTGCGCCTCCCGTAACCCACTCGGGCGCCGGCGGTCTCCCGAAACCCGCTCGGGTACCGGCGGTGAAGACGAGCTACGGGAAGACCTTGTAGTAGATGCGGGCGCTGGCGCGCACCGGGGTGGTGGTCCCCGTGACCGTCACGCCGTAGGAAATGCCGTTGTCCCCAATGCCGTTCTTGGCCGCTTGGTCCACGTAGGCGATCCAGTACACGTAGCCTTTGCCGTTCTCCTCGGGGTGCAGGATGCTGACCGGCGATTGGGTCAGGATCGCGCCGAACGTGCCGAACACGCTCCTGAACTTATACACGTTCGCGGGCTCGGTGGCGGTCTTGGCCAGGGTCTCGTCGGCGAAGCGCATCTCCAGGAGCATCTTGGCGTGCACGGTCTTGTCCGCGAAGAAGCCGCCCGTGCAATTGTAGACGCTCAGCTCGTAGTCGCTGTTCGTGGCGTCCACGATGGCCACCTTGCGGATGGTGCGATGGCCCGAGGCGTCCGTGGCCCCGCAGTCGTTCGTCTCCTTCATGGTGCTCGACAGGCCGAGATCAGGCGCGTTGAAGGCGACCACGCCAAAGCTGGGATGGAACCACAGCTCACCGGTCAGCGGTTTGGTGCGGAAGGCCTCGGGGAGAGCGGCCATCGCGCTGCTGATGCTGCCCGTGTAGTGATTGCATCCGGATAGCGGGCCCATGTCGGTCTGCACGACCGCGTCTTTCTCCACGAGGGTGTACTGCCCGGTCGCCGTGACGGGTACCGCGACGCCGGTTCCCGCGAGGGAGAAGGAGCCGGACACGGAGAGCGTCTGGGCGGCTCCCACGGGCGCGTCGATGTTCAGCTTCACTGGCGGATCCAGCGCCAGGGTGCCGCCGCCCAACAGCGCCTTGGTCGTCGGCCCCTGCAGGTCGATACCGGCGCACTCGACCGTGTTGTCGGGGTTGGTCTTGAGCCAGTACTCGTCGGTCTGGGTCCCGTCGCTCTTGATGATGGCCATTCTGTCGTAGGTGGCGCTGCCCACGGTCTTCTGTCCCACCACCTCGGTCGTGCGCTGGGGATCGGCGCTGACGTCGACGAGTGTCCCCGTGGACTTCACGGCGAAGCTCGCCTGGGTGGTGGGAGTCCGCTCGCCATACGGGGAGCTCTCGGGGTCGAAGGAGCCGCCTTCACCGCTGCTCCCGCAGCCAGCGGCACCTATCCACAAACATGCAAACACAAGCCGGACACTGGATGACATGCTGAACCTCGCGCAGAGAAGTGGGCGCGCATTGTAACACCGCAACAGCGCAGATGGCCTGCGCCGAACACTTCCGGCGCCGTTTTCTGCGCCCCTACTCGTAAATGACCTTCACGCGACCCACCTGGCCGGATTGCAGGCGGACCTTGATGCCGCGGGGGTGTTCGTCGCTGCTGGTTAGCAGGTCGCGAACGATGCCGGTGGTCAGCTCGCCGGTGGGTTGGTCCTCTTTGAGGACGATGGCGACCTTCATTCCTGGGCGGATGTTGCGGCGATAGGTACCGGAGGCGGCGGTGGCGACGAGAGGCGGGGCCGCGGGGACGGGCGAGGCGGTCTTGGGCGGGGCGGGTTTCTCCTCGGTGAGGTTGCGGACATCGCCGATCTTCTGCAGCCACTCGTTGGCGCGCTCTCTGAGACTGCCCTCCAGGATGACGTCGGCATCGTCGACCCGGGCGACGCACCCCAGGGCCTTGCGCAGGCGGGCGGCGACCGTCTCCAGCCGGTCAGAAGGCAGGCCGGCAAGGCGCGTGACGACCTTGCCGCTGCGCCCGACGGATTCATGGCTGATGACGATCCGGGGCGGCAGGACCGAGCGGCGGGGTGGCGCCGTGGTGCGCGGCGGTGCTGGGGACGCCGCCTTGGGTGCGAGCTTCGCTTCCTTGGCCAGCCCGGCGAAGGGTGTGTGCGCGAAGGCGGCGGAGTCCTGCTTCGAGGGGGAGTCGGCGGATTTGTGGGCCATGCGCCGTCATTATTGAACGGCGCGAGGCCATCTGCGAATGCCCCTCGCTGCTTGAGCGATCCTTTTTGGCCCCGAGGCCATCGGCTGCTCTAGCCTGGCTCTCGGGTGGGACGGGGGCACGTAAGCGGCGACCGCCCCCGTGCTGGTCATGGCCACGAGGCGGTTGTCGAGAACGGACGCCTACTTGGTGACCGGCGAGTGCGTGCTGCTGGGCGTGCCGGCCGACTTGTAGGTGATCGCACCGCCATCTGGATGAGGCGCCATGTAGGCCGGCGCGACGCTGAAGGTCGACGTGGCGGTCTGGGTGGCCGTGGGAACGGGCGCCGAATACACGGCCACGGCGGAATCGGTCTCGGTGAGCGTGCTGGTCTTGAGCTGGGTGATCCACCGGATCGCCGTGGCAGTGCGGATCCAGGGCTGAGGCGCCATATACGCAGGCCCCATTTCCGTGATGTACGTTTCCGTCTTCGATTCGATCCGGGGCTGAGGCGCCATATAGGCAGGCGCAATGCTGAGGGTGGACGTTCCCGTGCTGGTGCTGGACTTGGTCGGCGCGCCCGCGTCGCGCACGGGTGAGCTGAGGGTGGACGTTCCCGTGCTCGTGCTGGACTTGGTGGGCACGCCCGCGTCGGGCACGGGCGCCATGTACTTGGTGACCATGGTCCCGATGCCGGTGTCGGTGAGAGTGTCGGACATGGGTGCCGAATAGACAGCGACGGCGTCCGTGCTGGTCGCGGTGGAGGTCAGGGCGCCGGCGTTGAACCCGCCGTCGGGCACCTGATCGCTCGCATCGCTACACCCCGTCAGCGCGACGCCCAGGCCCATAGATGCGGGCACCACGACGGTGCGCAGGGTGTCGCGCAGGAAGCCGTTGATGCGGTCACGGATCTCGCGTTCTTTCATGGGCGCCTCCGCGGTCAGGGAACGACGACCATGGTAGCGGGTGCACGCCCGGTCGAAAAGCCGTTGTCTGCGCCACACCATGAGCGCGGCCACCTCGCTCCGCCCTCATTGAGCGGTCGATGGCCTCTGCGCCGCTGGTTCTTCTGCCCTCGGGGACGGACTGGTCACCGCTCTGGTGTACTACCCAGCATGAAGGTGGTTCTGGCAAGCTACCCGCCATGACCTGGTTGCCCTACGCCTTGCTTTCCGCGGCATTCGCCGCTGCTACCGCGATTCTCGCGAAGTTGGGCGTCGCCGGCGTCCCGTCCAACCTGGCAACGGCCGTGAGGACGGTCGTCATCCTTGTATTCGCCTGGGCTATCGTCTTGAGCAGAGGCGAGCACCGCGCACTGGCCGGAGTGCAGCCCCGAGCCCTGCTCTTTCTTGCCCTTTCCGGCGTGACGACCGGCCTGTCGTGGCTTGCCTACTTCCGCGCGCTCCAACTCGGCCCCGCCTCTCGCGTGGCACCGATCGATAAGCTGAGTCTGCCGTTCACCATCGTGCTGGCCGTGCTGGTACTGGGGGAATCTCTCAACGCCAGAGCCGCGGTGGGCATCATCCTCATGACAGTAGGCGCCCTGCTCACCATCCGCTGACACCACGCCATCGCGCACTGCCGGGGGCGCTCCCAGGAGCCTTTCTTCGACGGTGAGCCTACGGATGCCAGCCCTGGCGTGTGAACTCTGGCGGTCATCTCCAGCGGCGATGCAGTAGTGTACGCAGGTCATGTCCAGCACCAACCTCACGTTCTCGTCGCGCGATGCTCACCGTCAGTGGCTCTCGGCGCAGGCCATCCTGCCTGCAGGCTTTCGGGTGGGGACGACGCAGTTTTCGTTCACGCCCGTCGAGGTGCCCAAGCCGGCGCAGATGCGGCTGACCGTGTTGGCCCTCGACCGGCCCACCCCGGATTTCGCGGCCATGTACACGCGCAACGCCTTTCCGGGCGCGCCGGTCATCATCGGTCGCCGACGTCTGGATGAGCCCACGGTGGGCGCGGTGGTGGTGAACAACAAGGTCTCGAACGTGTGCGCGCCGGGGGGCGTGGAGACGGCGGAGCGTCTGTGTCAGGCGCTGGGAGCGGCCCTGGGATTGTCGGCCAACCAGGTGCTGCCCAATTCGACGGGTGTCATCGGCTGGCGCTTTCCGCTGGACGCGGCCCTGGGTGCCCTGCCCGACGCGGTGGCTTCGCTGGGGCAGCGCACGCTCATGGATGCGGCCCAGTCCATCATGACCACGGACCTTTACCCCAAGGTGCGGCGGGCCCAGGTGGGCGCGGGCAGCGTCGTGGGTATCGCCAAGGGGGCGGGCATGATGGAGCCCAACATGGCCACCATGCTGGTCTTCCTGATGACCGATCTGGCCGTGCCGCGTGCCGAGTTGCGCCGCCTCTTGCAGCCCGCGGTGGACGGCAGCTTCAACTGCATGAGCATCGACTCGGACACCAGCACCTCGGACACCGTGGTGCTGCTCTCCTCGGGCCGCGTGTCCTGCCCTGACCTGGCCGCCTTCGAGGGCGCGTTGCAGACCGTGTGTCGCGACCTGGCCGAAGATGTGGCCCGCAACGGCGAGGGCATCCACCACGTGATGCGCGTCCGCGTGAGCGGCGCCCCTGACACCCAGTTGGCCCGCGCCGTGGGCAAGACGGTGGTCAACTCGCCGCTCTTCAAGTGCGCGGTGTGCGGCAACGATCCCAACGTGGGCCGTCTGGTTTGCGCCATCGGCAAGTTCCTGGGCCCGCAGGCCCCCGCCCTCAGCACGGAGAACCTGCGCATCGCCATGGGCGGCATCCCCATCTTCAGCCAGGGTTGCTTCCACCTGGACCCGGAGGTGGAGACCAAGCTGGTGGGGCACCTGAAGGCCGCCGAGCTGTACGCGAGCCAAGTGCCCGCCGACGGGGTCTTCAAGCCGACCATCGACTTCCCTCCCCACGAGCGTTGTGTGGAGTTGGACATCGATCTGGGCGCGGGCAACAGCGCGGCCACGGTCATCGGCGCCGATCTCACCCACGAATACGTCAGCGAGAACGCGGACTACCGCAGCTAGCGGCTTGCATCGGGCTACATCGAATTACGGAACACGCGCATGCGGGGCGCGTCCGACACTTCGAAGTAGAAGCCGAAGCCGAACTGGATGAGCCCCGAGCTGTCCACGAGCTGGTGCGGGGGGTTGGGGAAAGGCTGCGCCTGCTTGAAGGCCTCCACCGCCACGTCGTCAAGGAAGCCCACGCCCGAGGGGTGCTCGACCGCGATGTTGGCCAAGGTGCCGTCGGGGCGGAGCTGCACGCGCACCAGGGTCACGCGATCCTGCTGGCCATAGATGGCCCCCGTGGGATCGCGGCGCTGGTACTCGTCCGCCGGTCTCCAATGGTCGCGCACTTGTTCTTTGACCCGATTGAAGAACGTGGCGAACTTCCACTTCTTGGCGTTGAGCGCCGTCTCATCGCCCTCCTCGATGTCCGTGAGGTGATCCTGTGTGCCGCTGCCCAAGGCGCGGCCCAGTTGCTCCTGGGAGGGCACCAGCCCTCCCGCCGAGGGATCCAGTGTCTCGCCAGGAGCCGCGCCGAAGGGGAGTCTGCGCCTGCCCCCTCCGGCCGTGGGCGCGCGGAGGCCCTCTGGATCGGGCTTGCTGTCCTGCTCCTCGCCTTCACGCTCGCTCTCCAGACCGTCACCGGAGCGGCCGGGCTCGCGCAACAGGGTTCGCCCGGGCGGCAGGCGCATGGCCAATGCCCCGGCGGACGACGACGAACCGCGCTCGGACGAGAATGGCTGCGCGGGCCGGCTCTGGGCGGCGTCGCCCATCGAGCGCTGCTGCGACTTGGGATCAAACTTGCCATAGCGTCTGGTCTCCTTGGCGACCGACGAATCGTATTCGGCGGCGAACCGGGCATCGTCCGGCCGCTTCTCCTCGCGCGGCCGCGGCAGATCCACCACCTGCCCGGGCGCCATCGTGGACTCCTGCTCTTTGCGGACCTCCTCCGCGCGCGCCTTCTCCGTCTCGCGCTCCATGTCGGCGATCAGGCGTCGAGCCGTGTCGTCGTCCACCGTGCTCACGTCGATAGGCTCGGCATCGGCCTGCGCCTTGCGCGCCGCCACGATGTCGGCTTGTCGCGGCGCCCAGAAATAGAGGGCCAAGCCGACCAGCAGAGCCAACTCACCGTGCAGAAGTACCGCCAGGGCCACCCAGCGCCCCAGGGACGCGCGACCGCGCCGTCGGCTCGTTTCACTGCTGGCCATGTGTGCTACCTGCTGCACGTATTCTAGCTGCTCTGCCGGCAGCGCAACGCCCCAGACGGAATGAGAACGTGGCGAAGCGCTTTGGCGAGCTACAATGCGCCTGTGACCGTCTTGCGCACTCACACCCGAGCCCTGGAGTTGGCGGCCGGGTTGTTCTGCGTGGCAGCGGGCTGCGGGCGCGGGCTCTACACCTTCGACCCGCACGAGGCGGCGGTGACCATGGATGCCGGCCCGACGCCGGCCGACGCGGCCGTGCCGGTGGACATGGCCACACCGCCCGATCAAGCGCCCGCGCAGGATGCCGAGCTCAAGGAGAGCGACACCCATATCAAGACCCTGAACAAGATGGGTGGCACGGTGGACCTGGGTCCGGCGCTCCTGACCGTCCCTTGGGGGGCCCTGGACGGCCCGACGCGGATCATCCTGACGCTGATCAGCCTGAACGGCTCGCCCGACAACATGCAGCCCGGCGCCCTGGGCCCCGTGTTCCAGATCGCCAAGGACGGCACTTTCACGGGCGCCGGCCCCGTCACCTTCTCCATCCGCATCTCCGCCCAGAGCCTGGGCTTGCCGCCCGAACGCGTGGCCCTCGGGTGCCTGGACGAAAACCTGATGTGGAACGTGATCGCCGGCTATGCCTACGACGCGGACGCGGGGCTGGTCTCCTGTCCCGTGTGGGACTTCTCGAAGTCACGCATCTGCGCGACCGTCATGTCCTGCTCGGATACGCCCGACTGTCCGGTTGGCCAGCGTTGCTGGGGCAACGCCTGCCAGTAGGGACTAGCGCACCATGGGGTTCCTGAACCACACGCGCAGCGAGATGGGGCGGGCTCTGCCCGGCGACGGGAAGGGGGCGGCTCGTTGCACGGCGGCCACCGCTTCTTCATCGAAGGCCGCAAAGCCCGCCGACTTGACGACGTGAATGGGCCCCGTCAGGCGACCGTCGGGCGCCACCGTGAAGGTCACAATGGCATCCCCCTGGCGCAGATCGAGGGCCAGCTCCTTGGGGAAATGCACGACCGCGGTCACCCGGCGGTCCAGGTCAAAGTAGTAGTGGTCCTGAGCGCTGTCGCCCGCGCTGTCTGACGACGGGCCGAGGACGGAGGCCGGGACGCCGCCGCGGCTGGGGGCCGCTCCCGCGCTTGGGCGCGCCACCGCGCCCGGGGCCGCGCCGGGACCGTGCCCCTGCTGGCTGGGCCCGGGCACAGCCGCGGCCGACAGGTCCATCAGGCTGGGATGAGGCTCGTCGGAGGCCGATCGTGACCAGGTGTTGTCCCGCGCCGGCCCGCGCTGCCACAGGTCGTAGCGGCGAGGCCCTGTCTCCGTGTCGAGCGGCCCCTGGCTGCGCACCTCTTCGTCACCCGGCGCGCGTCGAGGTGAGGCCTGCACGAAGTCGCCTTGCCCGCGCTCCTCGTCGGGCACCGCCACACGCTGACCCTGACCGCGGGTGCGCGCCGAATCGCCGGGGCCAGGACGGGGTTCCTCGCGGACGGATTGGGGCGAGCTGGCCGTTCGCGCGGAGCGCTCGTGGGCCGGATGATACGTCTTGGCCCCGTCGCTGATGCGGGCCCGCAAGGTGGACGTGTCACGGCGAAACGCGGGCGGCAAGACGCGGCCCGCCCCCTGGCCCTCATCCGCGGCCGGCACGCGAGACGGGTTGGTGATGGCGATGAGAGGCGCGGCCGAACGGCCCACCCTGCCTTCGAGATCGACGGAGACGCGATCCTCGCCCAGCGGCGGGGCGGGCTCCTCGTGGTGCGCAAGCAGATCGACCCACGTGGGATCACTCGGCTCGGCGGGCTCGCGGTCCGCGCGAAGCTCCGGCGGGGCCGACCGCCGCCAAGGGATAGCCAGCACAAGGGCCAGGGCCATGAGGTGCAGGCCGCACGAGAGGACTCCTGCACGGAAGATGGCGGCACGAGGCCGCCGCACGATGCACTGTGCGCCCTGGATTCGCACGGCCCTGACCCCTAGAGTACCACCCCGTCATGGACAGCCCCGCACCGCTCCGCATTCGCACGCCGCCTGCCGCGCGCCCCGTGCAGGCCGTGGAGCGCGAGTTGATGCACGACGTGGGTTGCGCGGTGGCCGATTTCGACCTCATCACCGACGGCGACCGCATCATGGTTGCGGTTTCGGGCGGCAAGGACAGCTACGCGCTGCTCCTGTTGCTCGAAGCCCTGCGCCGCCGGGCCCCGGTGCAGTTTTCGCTGGTAGCCGTGCACCTGGATCAGGGCCAGCCCGGCCACGACGCGGCCCCGCTGGAGGCCTGGTTGCGCGAACGCGGTTTCGAGTACCGCGTGGTGCGCGAGAACACCTACGCGCTGGTGAAGCAGAAGGTTCCCGAGGGCCACACCCCCTGCTCCCTGTGCGCGCGGCTGCGACGGGCCATCCTGTACCGGGTCGCCGACGAACTGGGCGCGACCAAGATCGCGCTGGGCCATCACCGCGACGACGCGGTGGAGACGCTGCTGCTCAACATCTTCTTCGCGGGCAAGCTGGCCTCGGTGCCAGCCCGCCTGGTGAGCGACGACGGCGCCCACGTGGTCATCCGGCCGCTCATCTACTGCGCCGAGCCCACCCTGGCGCGCTATGCCCAGGGCTCGGGCGCGCCGATTCTGCCGTGCAGTCTGTGCGGCTCACGACCGGATGCTCAGCGCAAACAGATGAAGCTCCTGCTGGACCGCATGGAGGCCGAGCACCCCAACCTGCGCCAGATCATGCTGGCCGCGTTGGGCAACGTGAATCCGTCGCACCTGCTGGACCGCGACCTGGCGGCGCAGGCGCGCCGCTGAGCCCGCGCGAATCAGGGCTGCTGCACGGACGACTCGCCCAGCACCGCCTCGGCGCGGCGGGAACGGGTACGGAGTATGAGGAGCACGGCGACCATGTCGATGACGGCCATGGTGATGAACAGCACCGTGAACGAGGACAGCGACACGACGACGCCTCCCACGACGGCCGCCAAACCAGCGAGAAGATGCGTGCCGCCGGCCCATATGGACCAGTGCTTGGCCGCCGATTCCTCGATGCCGTCGCTGAAGAGGGCATCCCAGGCCGGTTCGATGAGGCCGCTGGCCAGCCCCGCCACGACCTGCACGCCGAAGAGCTGCCAGCGGTTCTGCACGAAGATGAAGCCCACGTCGCAGATCACCGAGCCCAAGAACCCGACGATGAGGAAGCGACGCGTGTGGCGTTCGAAGACGTCGCGCGTACCCAGCAAGGCGATCACCAGCCCCGTGGCGATGGAGAAGACGGAGTAGGCGATCCCCGCGTCGAGGATGCTGCCCCCCACCTTCTCGGTGAAGACCGCGTACATGGGCACCAACATCGATTCGGAGAAGGTGACCAGGAAACTGATCTTGAGGAGCAGGCGGGCCTGGGCCGACAGGTTGATGGGCATGGGGAACCGAACCCCCGCCAATATACGTGGGGGCTGCTGATTTTCCCGCTCGATCACGCGGCCATCGACACCGACACAGCCCAAACGCAAGCCCATGCGAACCGCGTCTGGGCGACTGACCAGGCTACGCCGCGCCACCTCGGCGGGCCGTCGCCACCTTGGCCGCGCGCGGTGGAGCGACGGGGACGGTCGACTTGTTCCGCGGCAAGGGACGCGCCAGGGCCAAACCCAGGACCTGGCTCATGGTCTGCACGGGCTCGATCTTGATGCGCTCGCGCATATGCGCCGGGATCTCGGACAGCTCGGCCACGTTGCCCGCGGGCACGATAGCGGTGCGCATGCCGGCACGCACGGCCGCCAAGAGCTTCTCCTTCAAGCCGCCCACGGGCAGAACACGCCCGCGCAGGGTCAACTCGCCCGTCATGGCCACGTCGCGCCGAATGGGGATGCCGGTCAGCAGCGAGACCAACACGGTGGCCATGGTGATGCCCGCTGAGGGACCGTCCTTGGGCACGCCGCCCGCGGGCACGTGGATGTGGATCTCGCGATCCGCGTGGAAGTCGTTGCGCAGCCCCAGGTTCATGGCCTGCACGCGCGCGAAGGACATGGCGGCCTGGGCCGATTCCTTCATCACGTCACCCAACTGGCCGGTGAGGATGAGGTTGCCTTTGCCGCTCATCATCTGGGCCTCGATGTGCAGGACCTCGCCGCCCACCTGGGTCCAGGCCAGGCCGTTGGCGATGCCCACCTCGTCCACGCGCTGGCGCTCATCGGGGATGTAGCGGGGGGGGCCCAGCAGCTTGGTCAGCTCGTCGGCGGTCACCGTGTGTCCCGGCTTGCGACCGCGCGACGGACCCTCGGCGGCTTCCACCTGTCGCCGGGCCATCTTGCGCGCGATCTGCGCCACCTGACGCTCCAACTCGCGCAAGCCGGCCTCGCGCGTGTATTCGGAGATCACCCGGCGCAGGACCGATCGCCCCACGGTCAGGTCGCGCGGGGTCAAGCCCGCCTCACGAATCTGCTTGGGCAGAAGATACCTCTCCGCGATGGCCAGCTTCTCTTCCTCGCTGTAGCCCGAAAGGATCAGCGTCTCCATGCGGTCGCGGAGCGGCGGCGGAATCGTGTCGCCCATGTTGGCCGTGGCGATGAACATGACCTTCGAGAGGTCGAAGGGCACGCCCAGGTAGTGATCGCGGAAGGTGTGGTTCTGCTCGGGATCGAGGACCTCCAGCAGCGCCGCCGAGGGATCGCCGCGATAGTCCGAGCCCAGCTTGTCCACCTCGTCGAGCATGAACACCGGGTTCTTGGTCCCGGCCAGCTTCATGCCCTGCAGGATGCGGCCGGGCAGCGCGCCCACGTAGGTGCGGCGGTGACCGCGGATCTCGGCCTCGTCACGCACACCACCCATGGAAATGCGCACGAACTTGCGCCCCAGGGCGCGGGCGATGGAGCGACCGAGTGAGGTCTTGCCCACGCCGGGCGGACCCAGGAAGCACAGCACGGGCCCGTGGGCGCCCTGGCGGAGCTTGTGCACGGCCAGGTAGTCGAGGATGCGCTCCTTGATGTGCTCCAGGTTGTAGTGGTCCTCGTCGAGCACCTTGCGCGCCATCTTGAGGTCCACCGGGTCCTCGCCCGGCTCCTTCCACGGCAGCTCGACCATGACGTCGAGGTAGCTGCGCACGACCGAGGCCTCCGCGCTCTCGGGGCTCATCTGTTCCAGGCGGCGTAGCTGCTTGTCGGCCTCGCCGCGCGCCTCCTGCGGCAACCCGGCGGCCTCGATCTTCTGCCGCAAATCCTCGATCTCGTCGCGAAACGAGTCCGCGTCGCCCAACTCGTGGCGGATCTGGCGCAACTGCTCGCGCAGGTAGTAGTCGCGCTGGGTCTTGGACATCTCCTCCTTGGCGCGACTCTGGATGCGGTTCTGGACTTCGAGGATTCCGATCTCGTTTTCCAACGACTGGTTGACCCGCGCCAGGCGCTGCGCCGGGTCCTCCATCTCGAGGATCTGCTGCGCGTCGGCCAGTTTGAGCGTGAGGTTGGAGGCCACGAGATCGGCCATGCGCCCGGGGTCGTCCACGTTCTGCAGCACCAAGGCCAGTTCGGGTTGCACGGTGCGGCCCAACTCGGCGACCCGCTCCACGTTGCTCTTCACCGTGCGCGCCAGCGCCTCCAGCTCCAGGGTCGACGAGGGCGTGGGATCGTCGAAGGCGTCGATGCGCACCTTGTAGCTGGGCTGCTCGGCGATGAAGCGTTGGATGCGCGCGCGACACAGGCCCTGGATGAGGATCTTCAAGCCGCCGTCGGACAGCTTGCGCATCCGCATGATGACCCCCACGGTGCCCGTGCGGTACAGCGAATTGGGCTTGGGATCCTCGTCCGCCGACTCGCGCTGGGCCACGATGAAGCACATGCGCTGTTCGCTGGACAGGGCCACGTTGACCGCATCCAGCGAGATGGGCCGAGACACGCGCAGCGGCGCGATCATGTAGGGGAACACCACCAGATCGCGGACCGGCAGAAGCGGGAGCACGTCGGGGATCTCCTGATTCGCTCCGGACTTCTTGCCGTCGCGGTCCTCGTTCATGCGGGGCACATTAACAGAATCCATTTTCAGGATCATGAATCGGCCGACCGCGTCGCTGCCTTGACAGTGGGCAGTGCGAACAAGTGCCTTGGCCGCGTTTCTTGACAGCCGAGTGAGCGACGTGGGTGCCGGGCCGATGGCCCCCGCTGAAAAGGGGAGACAGGGAGGGCCCGGCGACTCCCGCCACGGGAAGTGGGCGGCTCACCTTGGCATGCCCCTGGATGGGGAAATCCTCCGGGTCGGGTCGCATGGGTCCGACCATCACGCCCGAGAGGCCCGGCGACCGACTTGCGGCGCTCCGTTCACAGTCAGCCCGCGCGCGCCGGACGTGTGGTAAGAATTCTGACGCGGGTCCACAATCTCGTGGCCCTCAACCTCGACCCCAGAGCCACACCATGCAGCTTTCCCCATCCGCAATCACGATCACGGGGCCCAAGGCGGCGGCAACGCTTCGGGTCCATTCGGTTGACGGCAGAGAAGCGCTCAGCGAGCTCTTCGAGTACAAGGTGGAGTTCCTCAGTGAAGTCGAGGACGTGGACCTCAAAGCCCTGCTCGGCGAGGCCATCACCGTGCACCTGCCTATCGAGGACCAGGACACCCGCCACTTCAGCGGCATCGTGGTGGCGGCCTCGCGCCTGGGCTGGCGGGGACGCTACGCCTCGTTCCTCATCACCCTGGCACCGCAGCTCTGGCTGCTCACGCGCTCCGGCGACTGCCGCATCTTCCAGGAGCAGAGCGTTCCCGAGGTGGTTACGGAGCTCTTCCGCTCCGCCGGCCTGAACTTCCGCGAGAACCTGTTTTTCAAGCAGTACCGCAAGTGGGACTACCTGACCCAATACCGTGAGTCGGACTACGATTTCATCCGGCGCGTCCTGGCCCACGAGGGGATCTACTTCTATTTCGAGCACACGGAAGACGCGCACCAGATCGTGCTGGCCGATTCGGAGAGCGCGCACGATCTCAAGAAGGGATTCGAGGCCGTGCCGCTGATACGGCCGATGGAGAAGCACGAGTTCCCGGATTACCTGAGCCAGTGGACCGCCCACCACGCCATCCAGACCAGCGGCGTGACCCTGGGTGATTACGAGTTTCGCCTGCGCGGCAAGGCGGCTCGCCTGCAGGCCCAGCACAAGGTCGACGCCGAGCACAGCCACGGCGTGCTCATGAGCTACGGCTTCCCGGGTCGTTCCACCTTGGCCGAGAACCAAGACGAGGCCGACGCGGGGAAGAGTCTGGAAGAAGGTGAGCGCCTGGCCCGCGTGCGTGTGGAAGAGCAGCGCTGCGAGCTGCAGACCTTCGCCGGCGACGGCACCGCCCGCGGCTTGGCCACCGGCTATCTATTTGGCATCACCAACGCCCACCCGGACCAGCAGTTCCTCATCACGTCGACCATCATCTCGCTGCGCAACTCGCTGTTCGAGTCGGGCGAGGATCCGGCGGGCGAACGCTGCCAGATCAAGCTGGAGGCCATCGACAGCAAGACGCCCTACCGTCCCCTGCGCAAGCCCAAGCCCACCATGCCCGGTCCACAGACCGCGCGCGTGGTCGGCCCCGCTGATCAGGAGATCTGGACCGACAAACTCGGCCGTATTCGCATCCAGCTTCACTGGGACCGCGAGGGCGAGTACGACGAGAACAGCGCCTGCTGGGTGCGCGTGGCCCAGCCCTGGGCCGGCAACCGCTGGGGCGTGGTGTTCAACCCGCGCATCGGCAACGAGGTGGTGGTGGAATTCCTGGACGGCGATCCCGATCGCCCGCTGGTCACGGGCAGCGTCTACAACGCCGAGAACATGCCGCCCTACGTCCTGCCCGGCAACCAAACCCAAAGCGGCATCAAGACGCGCAGCTCGAAGGACGCCACGGACCAGAACTTCAACGAGATCCGCTTCGAGGACATGAAGGGCCAGGAAGAGCTGCACGTGCAGGCCGAACGGGACCAGACCACCAACGTCAAACGCAACCAGTCCATCTCGGTGGGCGGCGATCGCAGCATCAGCGTGACGGGCAACCAGTCGGTCACCATCTCGGGCAAGGGGCAAAGCCCCGTGCACAGCACGGTGAACGTCACCGGCAAGCACACCTTCGACGCCAGCGACACCATCAAGATCCAGGCCCCAACCTCCATCACGCTGGAGTGCGGCGGCAGCACCATCGTGATGGAGCCGGGCAAGATCGCCATTACCGCCGGCGATGGCGCGCAGATCGTCCTGGACGCCAATGCGCTCACCCAGGCCAGCGGCGGCGGCATGACCTTGCACGACGCGAACGTGTGCCATACGGCCAGCGGTGGCGGCCAAGTCCTCATCGACGCCAACGTGTGCGGTACGGCGAGCGGCGGCGGCCAACTCTTGCTCGACGCCAACGTGACCGCCCAATCCGCGGGTGGCAGCACCCTGCAACTCGACAGCAACGCGGCCATGAGCGGCACCGCCAAGGCCACGGTGAGCGGCGCGGTCGAGGCGACACTGGATGCAAGCGGCGGCTCGGTTAAGGCCACCCCGGCCAGCGTGGCCGTCTCCGCACCCACGGTCGACGTCAGCGGTCAGGCCATGGTCAGCATCGCGGGCGCCATGGTGAAGATCAACTGAGGCGCGCGCTCCATGTCGACGCCCCCCAATCCCATCCAGCGCAGGCTGGCCATGCTCGCCGAGCAGTGGGCCGAATTCGCCCAGTTGGAAGAGGCGCGGGTCCTGTGCTGGCTTTTGGCCTACGATGAGCACGCCATGGTCGACGCCTTCGTGACCGTGGAGTCCGAGGAGGCCACGGGCGAGACGCAGGATCTCTTCGTCTCGCTCCGGGCGCCCTTCGTGCCGGGCCAGTACGGCGCCGCCCTCCTGACCGAGTTCGTCGACGCGGCCCAGGCGCTGCACGCTGGCCTGGAGGATGCGGACACGCCAGCCTGGGTGCCCCCGCCCGTGGCCGCCGGCGCGCCCGACCCGTTGCCGTTGCTCCGGGCGTGCGAATCCTTCGCGGACCACTACGAGCTGCCCGGCCTGTTGGTCCTCGTGCTCACGCCCGCTTCCATTTCCGATGCGGGGGCGTTCGCCCAGTGGCTCGACCTGGTCACGCGCTCTGCCCTGCCCCACATGCCCAAGTTGCGCTTGCTGGTGCGCGACGACGTTCAGGCGCCGCGCCTCACCGCGCTGGTCAAGGCGCAGCCCACGCGCGTCCAAGCCGTGCCCGCCAATCTGGACATGCCGGGCGCGCGGGAGGAGATCAGCGAGAACGCGGGCAACCTGGACAAGCCCGGTGGGCAGTTCCGCCAGCAGTTTGTCCAGCTCACCAACGCTCTCGGCAAGCAGGACCTGCCGGTGGCTGAACGCCACGCAACGGCGGCCCTGTCCATCGCCGCTGCCGAAAAGTGGTTCGCCCTGGCCGTGCCCATTCACTTCGCCATGGCGAGTGGTCTCTCGGCGGGCAACCGGCCCGAGGAGGCCAGCCAGCGCTATCAGCAGGCCGAAGCCGCCGCGGTCGAGGGCGAAAAGGCCGGTGATCCCTTCTGTGCCAAGCTGCGCGTGCAGGCCCGCATGGGACGCGGCAGCCTGCTCATCAAGGCAGCGGCGTGGCGACCGGCCGCCGCGCTCTTCGAGGAGACGCTGCCGCTGGCGCAGGCCCTGCAGGATCCGGGGTTGATCATCGACTGCCACCGCCTGGCCTCGCTGTGCCACGAGCAACAGCGCCAGTGGCCGCAGGCCTGGCAGCATGCGGTCGACGGGCTGGCCTACGCGCGCACCGTGGAGCCCAAGGTTCTGACCTCCACATCGCTGGCCTATCTCGGCGAAGCCTTCGCACGTCTGTGCAAGCGGGGCGAGTACAGTGGCTCGTGGGCGCGGGTCGACAAGGAGCTCACGCAGCTTCTGGGACCTGATTGGCGGGCCCGAGGCGCGACGGGGGCGGCGTGACCATCGCGGCCAAGCATATGGACCCGCTGGTCGGGTTGGACACGCACATCATCCTGATCCCGTCGCCCGCCGGTCCCATTCCCACGCCCATTCCGCATCCCTACGTGGGCA
>JAEXQJ010000092.1 GCA_023438785.1 Pseudomonadota bacterium | reverse complement strand
CGTGGTGCCCGCGCCTGAGGCTTCCAAGGCGACCGCCGAGAAGGCGGCAGCCGTGGAGACGGCGGATGCGCCCCGCCCGGTGCCCCGCCGGCACGGCCGCCGCAAGCCCGCGGCCGAAACCGGCCCGGCGTCCACCGGTAAGGCCCCGGTGAAGATCTAGCTCATCGACGCTCGCTGAGCGTGGCTCGCCGACCACGCGGCGGCGTCGGGCTCGCCTTAGCGGCGGCGGATTCGCACGGTGCGGATGCGACGGGGGCTGGCCTCGGCGACTTCCAGCACGGTGCCGTCGGGCAGCGTGAGCTTGGTTCCGGCCTGGGGCAGGCGGCCCGCCAGGTGAATGCAAAGGCCGGCGACGGTGGCGTAGGCATCGGCCTCGGGCAGATCCAGTTGCAGCTCGCGGTTGAGATCGCGCACCGGCGCGCCGCCTTGGAGCAAAAAGCTGCCGTCGGGCTCACGGATTGCCAGCTCGGGCGGGACCTCGGTCTCGCTGAAAATGTCGCCCACCAACTCCTCGATCAGGTCTTCGATGGTCACCAGCCCTGCCACCGAGCCTCTTTCGTCGACCACGATGGCGAGCTGAATGCGACGCTGCTGCAGATCGCGCAGGACTTGCACGGCGCGCATGGTGGCCGGAACGAAATAGGCGGGGCGAATGATGTCATCGAGGACCAGGAGGGTACGCTCCAGGTCGAGAGCCAAGACGTCCTTGGCGATCACGTAGCCCTGGATGGAGTCCAGGCTGCCCTCGTACACCGGCATGCGCGAGTAGCCCTGTTCGAGCAGAATGCGCTTGACCTCGGCGCTGGGCGCGCGCCGTGGAATGCCGACGATGCCTTCGCGCGGGATCATGACCGCCGATACGGGCACGCCACCGAAGTCGAAGGCGCGCGAGGCGATGATGCCGATGTGAGGGTCGAGCGCGCCGGTCATAGCGGCCTCCTCCACCATCTGCTGCAATTCGCCCGCGGAGAGCTTGGTCTCGCCGAAGTGGGTGCGATCGCCGAAAACCCTCAGCACCAGATTGGAGCTGCCGGTGAGCAGCCGCACCAGCGGGCGCATGAGCCACCCCAGGCCGAGTAGAGGACGCGCGATGAGGAGGGCGTAGCGCTCGGCGTAGCGAAGGCCCAGCGACTTGGGGACCAACTCGCCCAGAATCAGGGACAGGTACGAGATACCCCCCACCACCAACACGAAGGCCAAGTCGGGCGCCCAACCGCCCAGCCCGAACGCGGCAAGCGTGTCCTCCAGATGCCGGGCCAGCGTGGCTCCCCCGAAGGCAGCCGCGCTGGCGCCGATGACCGTGATTCCGATCTGCACGGTGGCCAAGAAGCGCTCGGGTTGTTTGCGCAGATGCTCCACGGCGGCGGCGGCCAGCGAGCCCGACTGCTGCAGCTCCCGAATGCGTGTCTTGCGCACCGAGACCACCGCGATCTCCGCGCCGGCGAACACGCCGTTGGCCAGGATCAGGGCCAGGATGATCAACGCCTCTGAGAGCATGCCCCACACAAGGTATAGCGCGGCCTCGGTGCACGGGCGGCAGGCGTTCCGGTGCCGGCGATTGGCGTCCGATGCACCCGGTCGTCCGGTGTACACTGCGCCTCAAATCCACCGGCCAGCTTGCCGCAAGATGCGCCCTTCTGACCAGAACACGTCGCCGTCCGCCAGAATTGCGACCTTAGGTCTGCCCAGACCTGCCTCGGTCCATGGACATTCGACCCGGGGGCTCGGGGGGTGCCTCTGGAGATGCCGGCGGGGGGCCGCGGCCATCGAGGTCCCATGAGCGCCAGCGGGCGAGTCGGGAGCGTGGTCGCCGGCAAGTACCGCTTGGTTCGCCTTCTGGGCGAGGGCGGCATGGGCGAGGTCTACGAGGCTCAGCACGCGATCATCGGTCGGCGCTTCGCCATCAAGTTCCTGCACGCACACCTGACCCGCAACCCCGAGGTCGTCGCGCGTTTTCAGCGCGAGGCACAGGCGGCGGGTGCGCTGGAGAACGAGAACATCGCGGCCGCCCTGGACTTCGGCGCGGCCGATGACGGGGCGCCGTTCCTGGTGATGGAGTTCCTGGAGGGCGAGGATCTGGCCCGCCTGCTGGCCCGCGTGGGTACGCTCCCCGTGCCGCGCGCGGTGAGCATCGTCATCCAGGCCTGTCGCGGCCTGTTGGCCGCCCACGACCGCCAGATCGTGCACCGGGATCTGAAGCCTGAGAACCTCTTCATTTGCCAGCGCAACGATCGCTCGGATTTGGTCAAGGTCCTCGACTTCGGTATCGCCAAGCTGTGTGACATGGGCGCGGTCACGCAGTCAGGTGCCACGATGGGAACGCCGTCGTACATGTCGATGGAGCAGGCGCGCGGCGCCCGCGACGTGGATCAGCGCACGGATATCTATGCTCTGGGCGTGATCCTCTACGAGACCCTCGGCGGGGCCAAGCCGCATCCGGGCAGCTCGTGCAACGAAATCATCTATCACATCATCACCGAGCCCCCGCGGCCGCTGGCCACTCTGCGCCCTTTGCCGCCCGGCCTGTGCGCGGTGGTGGAGCGGGCCATGGCGCGCGAGGCGTGTGCGCGGTTTGCGTCGGTGGTCGACCTGGCCGAGGCGCTGGCGCCCTTCGCCGGCGGCCCGATTGCGCCGCTTCGTCCCGAGACCGCTCCGCGCTCCGCGACTTGTCCACTACCGCCGGAGGCTTGCGGTCCGGCACCTGTGTGGGGCGGAACGGCGCGCCTGCCGGCTGCCGGTGACGAGACGCCGTTGAGCAAAGGAACTGTTCGCCTGCCCACGACGAACGAAGCCGCCTCACGCGGGCGGCGTGCGGGTCTGTGGGTGGCGTTGCTGGTGGGCGTCTGTGGGGTGGGGGCTGGCGCGGCCTGGTTGCTTCGGTCTCCCGCATCCTCGCGGGGGCGTGAGCTTCCCGCGGTCGCGCCGGCAAGCCGCCCCACGACGGAGGCGAGCCCGTCTCCCGACGCGGCCCCGTCCCGGGCCGCGGACCCGGCGGCTCGCGACCAGGACGCGCGGCCGTCAGGAAAGCTTGGCAGTCCTGACGGAGGCGAACGGCCGGCCCGCGTGCCAGCCCACGCGCGATCGGACGACAGCCCCGCCCGCCCGGCCAGCCAACGCAAGAACACCCGACCCTTCGATCGCGCCAACCCGTACGACGACTAGCAACCCGCTTTGGGAGGCCATGCCCATGCCCCGAGGAGTCTCGCTTCTGCTTGTGTGTGCCACGCTGCTGGTTTGTGGAACGGCCCGTGCCGATGCCAACGCCGAGGCTCGCCAGCACTTCGATCGTGCGCTCAGCCTGGTCGATGATGGTCAGATGGCCGAGGCGCTGATCGAGTTCCAGCGCTGCTATGAGCTCAAGCCGCAGTTCCAGGTGCTCTACAACATCGGCCAGGCTTACATCGCCCTGGCGCGACCCGTGGAGGCCCACGACACGTTGGTGCGCTACCTGAGGGAGGGTGGGGCGGCCATCGCCAAGGCCCGGCGCGCGGACGTGGAGAAGGAGATCACCCGCCAGAAGGCCCGCATCGCCACGCTGACCTTGAACGTTCAGCCGGCCGGCGCAGCGGTGCGCGTGGACAACCAGGCGCTGGGGACCGCGCCTCTGTCCGAGGTGGTGCGCGTGGGTGTGGGAACGCATACCGTGGCCGCCTCGTTGGATGGGTTCACGGCGGCCGAGGCCAGCGTGACCGTGGCCGGCGAGGACAACCGGATCATCGACTTGTCCTTGCAGCAGGTGGCCCCGACGGCCGAGCCGGTGATCCCCGCGCCTGAGCCGGCTGCCTCAGCGCCCGCTCTGTCCGCGGGCCCTGCGACGGTGGCTAGTCCGCCGACGGCGCCCGCCGCGCTATCGCCGAATCCACCACCGGCGGTGCCTGCCGTGCAGAGCCCGGGGGTCGGGGCTGGCCGCTCCACCCGCCTGCGCAACCTTGGCTACGGCGCCGTCGCGGCCGGCCTGCTCAGCCTGGGGGCCGGCGGGGGCTTCTGGCTGCATGCGCGCTCTCAGCACGAAGATGCCCTGGATCACTGTCCCGGCGACCGCTGCGACAGCGAGGCCGATGCCCTGCAGTCCAAGGCCAAGGACAGCATCGTGTGGGCCAACGTCTTCGGCTTCGGCGGCGCGGCCCTGGTGGTGACGGGCGCCGCTTTGATCTACTTCGGTTGCTCGACGGGAACCCACGTCGCGCCCAGCGCGGGCCCCGGGTTCGCGGGCCTTTCTGCACAGGGGGTGTTCTGATGCGTGCTCGCTATCTTTTGGCGGTTGGATTGCTGTCCTCGTGCACCGTCGGCGACTTGCCGCCGCATGATGCCGGAGCGGTCGACACCCGGCTGGTGGATACCCGAACCGCTGAGGGCAGCAGTGACGCGGCCCCGTGGTTCCCGTCCGACGCCGGGGGCGATGGGCCTGGCCCGGCCGTGGATCTGCGCCTTCCCTCGTTCGACGTGAGCGCGCCCGATGTGCCGGTTTCCGGCCGCGATGGAGCCGCGGGTGACCTCCCCGCCGATGCGAAGCCCGCGGCCTGTTCCTGGTGGCGCGGTGGTCGTGCCCTGTCGTGGAGCAAGGTACCCGATCTGCCCACCACGGTCAGCAGCCTGACCAAGGACACGAGCGGCGCGTTCTTCGCCGGCGGCACGGGACTGGGCGTGTACCGCAGCGCCGATCGGGGGCTCACGTGGTCCCCCTCGGCCACCGGCTTGCCGGCCGGTTCGCGCATCGATGTGCTCGTCCCCTGCGGCGCGGCCGGCCTATGCGTATCGCTGGGCAGTGGCATCTACGCCAGCGTCGACGGCGGTGCCCACTGGAGCAAGCGCGCCGACAACCCCACCGCCTCCTCTGGCGGGCTCGACCAGATCTTCCCATCGCCTTCGGATCCGCAGACCCTGTTTGCCACCGGGTACGACGGTTTGATGAGAAGCGACGACAGCGGGGAGGGCTGGTTCGGTTTGGGCACGGGGCTGCCGGGTGCACCCGCGGTGATCGCGGTCAGTCCCCTGGACGGGAACGTGGTCTACGCCGGGACAGGCAGCCTGGGCAGCAACGGCCAGGGCGTGTGGAGGTCCACCGACCGCGGCCAGACGTTCTCTAGCGCCAACCGGGGCATGCTCGACTTGGCCATCAGCGCCTTGGCCGTGGGGCCGGATGGCACGGTCTACGCGGCCGGAGCGAGCAGCTTCATCAGCGACACCAAGCTCTTGCGCAGCGACGACGGCGGGGCGAGTTGGGTCCCGCTGGGCGTCGACTTTGGCTATCGCTCGGGCGCTTTGGCGCGCGTGGTGGTCAGCCGGGAGCTCGACGGGGCGGTCTTCCTCCTGCGCAACTCGCTGGCCGTGGAAGTGAGCTGCGATCGCGGGGCCACCTGGTCGACCTTGGTCCCCGCCGCCGGTTCCGAGGCCTCGTCCTTCGATGCGCCGGCCTTGATGCTCGATGTGGACGGCAGTGGCGGGCTGGTCCTGCTCGCCGGGGCCGCGGCCAGCACCTCCGCGGGCACCGTCTCCGGCGCCTATCGGGCAGCGAGCACCGTGGATGTGCCCGACGGCGGCGCAGCCCCGGCTAGCGATGCCGGCGCGCCCGTCGACGCCGCCTCGCCCGCCGACGCGGCTGCGCCTTTGTGCCCCTTCTGGAAGAGCGGCCGCGTGGTGAGCTGGAAAGCCATCGACACCCTGCCGAGCTCGGTGACCACCCTCGTGGTTGGCCCGAACGGCACGGACATCTTCGCGGCGGCCAATTCAGCCCGCGTTTGCAGGACCTCGGACCAGGGTGCGACATGGTCCCCGGCCGGCACGGGACTGCCCACCACCCAAACGCCCGGCCTGGCGGTTTGCGGAAAGGAGCTGTGTGCGGCCACCGGGTGGGATGTCTACGCCAGCGGGGATGGCGGGGCCGCGTGGACCAAGCGGGCCAGCAACCCGGCGTCGATTACCGAGCTGTTCTCGGTTCCTGCCGATCCGACCACGCTCTTCGGCCTCGGCATCAGCGACGGGCTGATGCGCAGTGATGACAGCGGGGCTGGTTGGGTTTCCGTCGGCACGGGCCTGGGCGATGGACCTTCCATTTTGGCCTTCAGCCCTGGCGATCCCAATCTCGTCTACGCGGGCACGGGCGGCGGCGCGAGTACAGCCCTGGGCGTGTGGAAGTCCACGGACCGCGGAGCGAGCTTCGTGGCCGCCAACAAGGGGATGCTGGACATGGAGATCCGCGCCTTGTTGGTCACCGGCGATGGAACCGTGTTCGCCGGCAGCCCCGACAAGTTGCTGCGCAGCTCGAACGGCGGCGCCGATTGGCAGGACATCAGCGCGCGGCTGGCGCCGGTGGGCTCCTCGGCCGGCCTGTCGCGCCTGGCCGCGGGTCCGGGCGGGGCCGTGTTCCTCATGTACACCTCGGGGCAGACGCAAGTGAGCTGCGATGGCGGCAACACCTGGCGATCGGTGGTGGCCGCGACGAGTGTCAATGTCTTCTCCTCACAACCGGCCCTGCTGGCCGTCGGCGATCCCCAACGCGTGATCCTGCTGGCCGGCTTCGAGGAAGCCGCCGGGACGGGCGGCGGCAAGCGCGCCGTTCTCGAATAGCGAGGCCATCATGAGACTGCGACTTGCATGCGTCATCTTGGGCCTGACCCTGCGGAGCGCGGGCGCTCGCGCCGACGAACAGGCGCACCCTCTCTTTCTGGGGCTGGGCTTGGGCGCGGGGGCCGCCTCCGTCCAACCGCACGATGCGGCCGGGCTGGAGCGCCGCGCCGTCATGTGCTTAATGCACGTGGGCTATCAGCTCAGCCCTGCGTGGCGTGCGGGGCTGGACGTGCACGGCGGGACCTTCGCCGTGGAGAACGACTGGGTCAGCGTCAATCACATCAGCATCGGCACGGTGACCTTCTTCCCGGACGCGCCGGGCGGCTTGTACCTGAAGGCCGGCCTGGGCGTGGGCTACCTCAACACCACGTACCTGCGGAGCCATTCGGGCCTCGATGTCCTGGCCGCCACGGGCTGGGAGCATCACCTGGGCGAGCAATGGGCCGTGGGCGTCGAGGCCTGGTACGCCTTGACCCGACTCAGTGACGGCACCCTGGCCGATGCCTCTCTGGCCGCCTTGCTGGCCTATCGCCTTTGACGGCTGCGGCGCGCGCGTCCTCTATCACGACCCCAGCGAAGGCCTCCTGCGCGCTGCCGACTGCGTCCCAATCATCACCGACCACAGGGACGTCGACTACGACCTGGTCGCCCGCACCGCCGATCTCATCGTCGACTCCCGCCACGTGGTGCCCAGACAGGGCGGCAACGTCGTCGAGGCGTAAGAGGGCAGGATAGGGATTGCGCTCGGTGGGGCCGAGTCGAAGAACCACGGCGCGGCGCCGATTGGCAGTGGCTGCGCCGAGGTGTCCTGGCCCGACACTCGACTACGGAGGACTCGTAGGCGGGACAGGGATTGAACCTGCGACCCGGCGCGTGTAAGGCGCCTGCTCTACCACTGAGCTACCCGCCTGAAAGGGGACTGAGTGTATACGGCTTGCGGCTAGAAGGTAAGACGGAGTCCGCCGCCGGTTGGGAAGACCAGGACGCTGAGGTTGGGCTCGTCGTCGCGGTTGAAGTTGTGGATGCCGTCGATGACGCCGTAGATGTAGCTGGCGGCCAGGACGCCGGCGCTGATCCAGTTGAGGGTGCGCATCTGTTTGGCGGTCTGTCCCCAGGAGCCGCCGGCCCCGCACGTGCCGTCGGGCTTGCACCGGTCGCGCAGGAGCAGGCCCGTGGTGGCGAAGGTGGCCAGTGACGCTGTCTCCACGCCCAGTAGGATCCACGCCTTGGCGTGGTCGCCGTTCTGGAATTGGCCGACCGGGGGTAGGAAGTTCCAGCCGAACCACTGGCTCGACCGTTCGCGGGCGCGGTGTTGCTGGCGGATGGTTTCGAAGAAGGCGACCACCTCGGGGCGCGTGATGGTGGGATCGAGGCGTGCCTCGGGATCGAGGCGCAGGAGCTGCGAGAAGGCGTTTTCAGCGCCCAAGGGGCGGTTGGTCAGGTACAGGCCGATGCCCAGCAGCCGCAGGGCTTGGGCGCGTTGCTCGGGGCGGGCCCGCAGGGTGCCCTCGACGACGGGGCGGGTCGCCTCGACGACCTGGAGCATGTCCCCGTACTCGTATGCCGCCGTGGCGCGCACCAGGGCGGCCGCAGCCGAGGCCGGCAGGCTCGCTGCCACGCCCCTGGCCGGCTCGGCCGAGCTTGCCGGCGCGCTCTCCTCGGCCCGGGCAGCCGGGCTTGCCATGCCCAAGAGCGACAGACAGAGGACCGCGGCGACAGACCTGGCACACATGCGTTACCCATTCGCGCAGAGGTTGTCCGCCCAGTCAACCCATGTCCTGCGGTCAGACAGGTCAGCGCGGCCGGGCCAGGGTCAACTTGCCGTCCTTCTGAGTCACGGTGCGTTCGATCCGTGCTCCCGGCAACAGCTCGAATTCGCCCACGAACTCCTTGGCGCCGTCTTTGTCGCGCGCGCAGTACACCTGATGACGGCCGGGGGCCACGTCGGTGTAGCGGGGCATGAAGACGCGCGGTGGATGGGCGTCCAGGCTGGGATAGCAGATGGCGCCGGTGGCAAAGAGCTGAACCGTTCCCGGCTTGGGGGCGGGCAACGGGGCCGGGGGCTCGGGCTCGGGCGCCGCCACGGGCGCGGCAGCGGGAGGCTCGGGCGCCGGGGCCGGGGGCTCCGGGGCGCTTTGGGGGGTGTCGGCAGCGACTCTCGCTGCGTGCCTGCCGCGAGAGAGCGAGGCTCTCGCGGCACCTGGCCTGGGCTTCGGCGCACTGGGCTTGACAGGGCCCGTGCTGGGGCCGGGCGGCGGGGTTGGCACCGGCTGCGGATCCACGG
>JAEXQJ010000166.1 GCA_023438785.1 Pseudomonadota bacterium | reverse complement strand
CCACAGGGACCAGCAGGCCCTCGGGCGTGTCCACGGCGAAGGCGATGTGGAAGTAGCGTTTGAGGATCAGGTTCTCACCGCGCGCGTCCAGCGAGGAATTGCACGTGGGATGGGCCCTGAGCGTGTGCACCACGGCTTTCATCAAGAAGGCCAGTAGCGTGAGGCGCACGCCGCGCTCCCGGGCCGCCTCGGCCTCGGCCTTGCGAAATGCCTCCAGCTCGGTGATGTCCGCCTCACCGTGTTGCGTGACCTGCGGAACCTGCGCCCACACCTGCTGCAGGTGCGTGGCCGAGATGCGCTGGATGCGTGTCAGCGGCCGCGTCTCGATGGCGCCGAACTGGGAGAAATCAGGTAGGGCGCTGGGGGCCAAGCCCGAGGGTTGCGCCAGGCGCTGGGCCACGAAGGCGCGCAGGTCCTCCTGACGAATTCGGCCGTTGGGTCCCGTGCCCCTGACCTGACCCACGTCCACGCCCATCTCGCGCGCCAGATGGCGGATGGCGGGCGAGGCGTGCGAGGCCGGGCGCGGCGCGCCGGGCGGAACAGCCATGGTGGGCGAGGGCAGCGGCTCGGCGGGCCGCGGTGCCTCGATGGGCAGCCCCAGTTGGCCCTCGCCGAGCGGCAGACGCACACCAGGCACCTCACCGGGGTGGCTCGGCGGTGCGGGCACGTGCGCCTGGCGCGGCGGCGCGGGAGGCGGCGGGGCGGGGCGGGCCTCGGGCGCGGGCATCGGGAACTCGCCCCCCGTGGGCAGCGACGCCTCCAGGGTCTGCGGCATTTCGGGCAGTTCCATGACCGCGATGGGCACGCCCGCCGAAACTCTCTCGCCCACGTGCACGCGCACATCCTTGATCACGCCATCGAAGAGCGAGGGCACATCCATGGACGCCTTGTCGCTCTCCAGCGTGATGAGAGGATCGTCCTTCTTCACCCTCTCGCCCACCTTGATGGGGATATCCACGACGGGCACGTCGTGAAATCCCCCGATGTCGGGTACCACCACCTCCGCAATCCTCGCCACGGCTCCCCTCCTACGCGTACATGGGATTGGGCTTTTCGGGATCGATTCCGTATTTGTGAATGGCTTCGCCGACCTTTTGGGGCGGCAACTTGCCCTCGTCGGCCAGGGCCTTGAGCGCGGCCACCACGACATAGGTGCGGTTGACCTCGAAGAAACGGCGCAGGTTGGCGCGTGTGTCGCTGCGGCCGAAACCGTCGGTACCCAAGACCACGTAGCGCCGGGACACGTAAGGTCGGATCTGGTCCGCGTACAGGCGAACGTAGTCCGTGGCGGCGATGATCGGGCCCGGGCGGCTCGCCAGGCAACTCTCCACGTAGCTGACCCGCGGCTCGGCCTCGGGGTGCAACATGTTCCAGCGCGCGGTGGCCTGACCCTCGCGGCGCAACTCGGTGAAGCTGGTGGCGCTCCACACGTCCGTGCCCACGCCAAAGTCGCGTTCCAACAGTTCGGCGGCGGCCAGCACCTCGCGCAAGATGGTGCCCGAGCCCAGGAGCTGCACGCGCATCCCCAGCTCCTGCCCCACGCTGTCCCCCGAGCGCAGCAGGTATAGGCCGCGCAGGATGCCCTCCGCCACACCGTCGGGCATGGCGGGGTGGGCGTAGTTCTCGTTCATCATGGTGACGTAGTAGAAGACGTCCTCGCCCGCCTGGAACATGCGGCGAATGCCGTCTTGAATGATCACCGCCATCTCGTAGGCGTAGCTCGGGTCGTAGGACAGGCAATTGGGCACGTTGGCCGCCAACACCAGGCTGTGGCCATCCTGGTGTTGCAGGCCCTCGCCGGCCAGCGTGGTCCGCCCGGCGGTGCCGCCCATCAGAAAGCCGCGCGTGCGCATATCGGCGCCGGCCCACAGGAAGTCGCCCGCGCGCTGGAATCCGAACATGGAATAGAAGCAATAGAAGGGAATCATGGCCACGCCGTGATTGGCGTGCGCCGTGCCCGCGGCGATGAATGAACACACCGCGCCCGCCTCGGTGATTCCCTCCTCGAGGATTTGCCCGTTCTTGGCCTCGCGGTAGCCCATCAATTGCTCCGCATCGACTGGCGAATAGAGCTGGCCCACCGACGAGTAGATGCCGAGCTGATGGAACAGGCCCTCCATGCCGAAGGTGCGCGCCTCGTCGGGCACGATGGGCACGATGTGCTTGCCCAGCACACGGTCCCGGCAGAGCTGCGTGAGGATGCGGATAAAGGCCATGGTGGTGGAGATCTCGCGGTCTCCCGTGCCGCGGAGCTGGGTCTCGAACGCCTGCAGCGGTGGTGCCTGCAACGGCGGCGCGCTCACCTTTCGGCCGGGCACATAGCCGCCCAAAGCGTCGCGGCGCTCGCGCAGGTAGCGGATCTCGGGGCTGTCCTCGGGGGGGCGGTAGAAGGGCGCGGCGGCGATGCGATCGTCACCGATGGGGATGGCGAACCGATCCCGGAAGGCGCGCAGGGCGTCCTCGCCCATCTTCTTCTGCTGATGGGTGATGTTCTGGCCCTCGCCGGCCTCGCCCATGCCGTAGCCCTTGATGGTCTTGGCCAGAATGACCGTGGGCTCGCCCGTGTGGGCCACCGCCTCTGCATACGCCGCGTACACCTTGTGTGGATCGTGGCCGCCCCGATTGAGACGCCAGATGTCGTCGTCGGTCAGGTTGGCCACCATGGCCGCCAACTCGGGATACTTACCGAAGAAGTGCTCACGCACGTAGGCGCCGCCCTTGGCCTTGAAGGCCTGGTATTCACCGTCCACGCATTCCATGAAGCGCTTGCGCAGGAGGCCTTTGTCGTCCAGGGCCAGCAGCGGATCCCAGTACCCGCCCCACAGCACCTTGATCACGTTCCAGCCCGCCCCGCGGAACAACGCCTCCAGCTCCTGGATGATCTTGCCGTTGCCGCGCACGGGACCGTCCAGACGTTGCAGGTTGCAGTTGACCACGAAGATGAGGTTGTCCAGGCGCTCGCGCGAGGCCAGGGTGAGCGCGCCCATGGATTCGGGCTCGTCCATTTCACCGTCGCCGAGGAAGGCCCAGACCTTCCGGCCGGTGGTGTCGAGAATTCCGCGATCTCGCAGATAGTGCATGAAGCGCGCCTGGTAGATGGCCTGCATGGGGGCCAGTCCCATGGAGACCGTGGAGAACTGCCAGAAATCGGGCATCAGGTAGGGGTGCGGGTACGAGCTGACGCCCTTGCCGCCGATCTCTTGGCGGAAGTTGCGGAGCTGTTCCTCGCTGATGCGCCCTTCGAGGAAGGCGCGCGCGTAGATGCCGGGGGCCGAGTGGCCCTGGAAGTAGACCAGATCGCCCCCGTGTTGGGCGCTGGGCGCGTGGAAGAAATGGTTGAAGCCCACATCGTACAGCGTCGCCGCCGAGCCGAAGCTGGCGATGTGGCCGCCCAACTCGGAGCTCTCGCGGTTGGCGTGAATGACCATGGCCAGCGCGTTCCAACGGATCAGCGAACGAATGCGCCGTTCGAGCGCCGGGCTGCCGGGCGCCGGCGCCTGGCGATCGGGCGGGATGGTGTTCACGTACGCCGTGGTGGCGTCGAAGGGCAGATGGGCACCCGAACGGCGCGAGTGATCCACCAACTGTTCGAGCAAGAAATGCGCCCGCTCGGTCCCGTCGTGCGCCAGCACGCCGTTCAGGGACTCCAGCCACTCGCGCGTCTCCTCAGGATCGTCGTCACGCTCCGGCTTCACCCATTCCACGGCCCCATTCGGCATGCGTCCCCTCCCCTCCCAGCGGCCCGTAAGCCTAGCAGGTGCGAGCAGCGGGCGCCGCTGCAGCCACGGAAGTAGCCGCGCGCCGACCGATGGGATAGATAGGGGCCTCTTCGAGGTGAACACTGTGAGACCACGGCATTTGCACGGCATTCTTCTGGGCGCGACGTTGGGACTGATGGCTTGCGGAGGCGATGACGGCGGCACGGCGGCGGGCCCCGTGGATGCGAGCGGCGATGCGGCCCGGGACGCGGCCGCCGCGGATGGTTCAGGCATGGCCGATGTGAACGCGCGCCGTGACGGGAGCGCACCGAACGACAGCGGCGCGCAAGCCGATGCAAGCGCGCTCGATGCCTTAGTGTCGCGGGACACGGGCGGGGTTACTGATGTGAATACGGCTGACGGGATGGGCGGCCTTCTCGACGGCGGCGCGCAGCCCACCTCGGATGCGCGGCCAACCGAGACGCCGGACGCGGCGCCCTTCGCGGATGCACCAGCCGATGTGGCCGTGGATGCGCCGGTCTCCGATGCGCCGGTCCTCCCAGACGCCGACCACGACGCGCCCGTGGATCAGGCACCCCAGCCGGTCAGCCTGCTCGGCACCACGTGGATCGCTTACCTCGACGGGTTCTTCGGCGCGGCCCAGGCCAAAGCCGTGAGCGCCTTCACCGGCACCGGGTTCGAGCAGGACTACCTCTATTGGACCGGCTCGGAATGGAAGCTGGCCATGGGGCTGCGTGGTTCGTTGGCCAAGGTCTCGGACACCCTGTTCACGGCCACGTTGACCGGCCTGGCCCTGCCTGGCGCTGGCACGGCGGTCACCTGGCAAGAAGCGGGCAGCGTCGTTTTCGAGGAGCTTCTGGAACACACGTGGGGCGCGGCCGCCGCGCTCAACCTGCGCCTGGAAGTGCACGGCCACGAGCTCACCTACGCGCGGGATTGCGACGGCGACCAGATCTTCGACGGCGATTACGAGAAGGGCCTGGTGTGGGCCACGCGTTTCACCGATATGGCCGAGGACGACAAGCACACGTCGGCGGCGGGAACCTACCCGTACCTGCAGTACGTGAGCCTCAGCTTCCATGGCCACACCGACCGCATGTATTCGTACCTGCAAGTGGGCCAGACCTTCGGCGGCACGCCCACCTCGGTGGTCCTCGACGTCTCGGGCCCCGGCGGGGTCACCTACGCCGGCCAGGCCGCCCAGTACGTTGCCGAGCGCGAGGAATGGGGGCTGGCGCCCTTCGTGTTTCCCGCCGCGCCCACGCCCGGCCTGTGGTGGATATCGGGCGTGGAGATCCAAATGGATGACGGCAGTCAGGCCCGCTACACCGCTGCCACGCCCTACGCCGCCTACACGGGCACCTTCCAAACAACCACCGGCAGCAAGGGAACCATCGCGGCCATGCCCACGCTGGTCGGCCAGGATTATCAGACGGGCAGCGGCGTCATGTACTACGTGGAGACCTTCCCCAACGCCTCGACGACCAGCGCGCGCCTGGATCCCGGCATCAAGATCTTCACCGAGGACAATCCCACGCAATGGATAGCGCGCCAGGATGATGGCAACGATCTCCAGGTCCGTATGAAGATCCCCCTCATCTCGGGCCAGAAGTACTTCATCCTGGTGGAGGACTTCTATGCCAGCGGCAACGCCTATTCCCTACGCATCTCCGACACCGGCTTCGGCGCCACCTCGCAAGGCACAGCCCCCCTCCCCGACAGCGGCGAGCCCGACGACGACGTCAGCCAAGCCAAGGAGCTGCGCCTGAATCAGGTCGTGGATCGCTCCTTCAAGCGCGCCGACAAAGACTGGTTCTACTTCGTAGCGCCGTGATTTGGACTTGGGCGCCAAGCGCCGAGCACCCGGGTATGGGGCCGCGATGGCAGGCCGATTGTCTCGCTGCTGAGGGCTAGCGTCGCTCGCCACTCGAGGGCTCTGCGGCCGCTCAGGAACGATCCCATAAGTAGTTGTTGGGGGTAGAGGAGCGGCCGGGGCAGCCGATGGATTGCCCCGAAGGGAGAACGTTATGCGAGTCTCCGAATTGGTAGCACATCAGAGAGTGGTTTCTTGTGGCATAGGCGACACTTGCAACGAAGCGGCCAAGATGATGTGGGAAAACGATCTCGGTGCCCTCCCCGTGCTGCAGGAGGACGGCACCGTCACGGGTATGGTGACTGACCGAGACATCTGCATGGCCTGCTACACAACGGGTAAGGCACCCAATGAGCTTCGCGTCTCGAGGCACATGAGCGAGAGACTGTACTGCTGCACGTTGAGCACCACCGTGTCCGACGCGGAGGTCACCATGCGAAAACATCAAGTGCGCCGCCTGCCGGTCGTCGATCATCCTCAGCGGCGGCACCTGGTTGGGATGCTCTCGCTGGCCGACATCGCCCGCAAGGCAGAAGGCGAGCGTGGGGCGTGGCTCAAGGAGATTCCGCGCGAAGAGGTCACAGATGTTCTTGCCGACATCTCTCGGCCCCGCAAATGAACTTGGGCGACGTAGCGCCCATCACCGACGTGGTCCTCGCTGCTCGGCTTCACGCCGAGCCTCCTGAGGGGGCCAGGCTCAAAGACATTGGTGGCACGGTCCACTAGGTGAGAGTCGTTAACCTGCCTCGGGCGGGGCATGAAGTCGAACGCTTTGGAATTCCGGCGTTGTGCTGCTAGATTGGTCCGCGAGCTGAGCGTACACAGCCACGACGTGCAGCAAGGGTCGTGTGCCGGGGAGGCGGGGCGGGATGACGCGACGGGGTGGCCATTCGTCAGAACAGGATGAGGAGATAAAGGGCCTTCAGGACGCATTTGCGGCAAGGCCCGAGGCAAGGTCGTATCGCTGGCCGGAGCTGACCAAAGGAAACAAGGACGCGACGCGCGAGCTCTTGTGCTGGCTGCGGACGGCCCTGCGGGAGAGCCGAAACGTCGCAAGCTACTGTCCGGCCACGGGTGTGCTGATCGCCGGCGATCGTGGCACTGGAAAGACGACTGTGCTTCTGACTGCAGCCCAGGCCGTCACGAGCCCGGACACCTTTCTCGACGGCGTGGAGCCGCCAGAGATGAGGGAGAAGCTAAGGCCGATTCTCGACGATCTTCGAGGCGAGGTCGCATGGCTCGACATCCTGGATTTGGAGCCCATTCCCAGCCACGCCAATCTGCTCACGACCCTGTTGGTCCGGATCCGACGGGCGCTCGAAAAGGCACTCGGTGTGGAACCGAAGGAGCACATGCCGCCGTCCCTGCTGGACGAAGGGGACGAGAGCCCATGGGACGCCATCGACCAGTTGGTGCGAGACGCCACACACATGTGGGAAGACATTCTTCCTTCGCTCGACGTCGACAAACGGGTCGAACAGCAGATCAAGGCGGCGGACATCTACGCCGCGTTCCGGGATGACCTTGATCGCGCCTTGGACAACGTCGCCAGAGCGCTGCAGAAGCGAAGGTTCGGACCGGGCAGCAACCGCCGCGTGGTCTTGGTCCTGCCCGTGGACAATGTCGACCGCAGTGTGGACCACATCTCGAACATGCGGAAACTCGTCAGAATGACCTCCGGCCGGCAGCTCTGGTTTGTGCTGGCAGCCGGGGGGAGCGAGTTCCAGCTCTTCCTCGAACGTGCGTTCTATAGCGAGCTGACCACCGCCACCAAAGGCCCGCCCAGCACTCAGGCCTGGGACGAAGCTCGGACCATCGCTCGCAAACAGGCAGCGACTGCCATGCGGGAAGTGATTCCTCCCATCCATCAGATCAAACTTCGGCCGGTCGACGCGGAGGAGGCATGGCGTTTCCGAATACCTGCTCGCGATGGGAACGGCAAGTCTCCGGAACTCTGTGCACTTCTAGAGCGAATCCCAGTGCGGAAGCGCAGGGATGGAGACACGCAAGACCGCGGAGGCCCAGAAGGCGGCAAGGAGCAAGCTGCGAAGGGGCCGCAGATGCAGCTCTCCGATCTGTTCAACATCCGCGGCTGCCTCTCATCTGCTGCCGAAAGGTGCTACAGGGAGATGCTCGAAGCTCAATACCGCTACGGCTTCGGCGACACGCAAGACCGCTCGGATCAGGACGGCTCGCAGGAGGCAGGTCCGCCAGCCCCCGGGACCACTCTCGATCCTTTCGCTCCCTTCTTCTCCGATGCGGGCCGGAACGCGCTGACGTTGCCAATTCGCAGCCTGCTCGATCTCTATTTGCTGCTGCAGCGTCACGTCGCAAGGGAAGACACCAAGGGCGTGAGAGCGTCGACAGCGGGCGCCGCGAACGCCCAGGGATCGAGGTCACAGCCCACCACACACGAGACGCCTTACGAGGACGCCAGCGCGGACAAGGCCGTCTGGATAGCCGAGGAGATGCTCCTGAATGCCATCAACGAGAGCGACCTGCCCGCATGGGCGAGTGAGCGCTTGAGGAACCGGATCATTCGGAATAGCGCCCGCTCGCGCACCTTCCTCGATCTCTCGGACAGACCCCTGACGTCGCGGCGGGCAACCTCCTTCTTTGCGCAATTCTCGCTCTATGGTTATCGAGAGCCCGTCGCTGGCACGACTATCGAGTTGGGTTGGCCCGGCGACCTACAACTCCACCTCGCCGGCCCAGGTCACCCGGAGAAACTCGAACTGCCATCCATTGTCGCGGGATGGTTCATGTTGCTCCACGATCTCCTCAGGTTGGCCCCAGAGCCACGCATCTTCGGCACGCCCTTCGGCGAAACCTCGAGCCAGCCTCTCGTCGTCACCCAACACACGATAGAGATGCGCAGGCACTCGCCACAGATCGAGTTCGTCTGGCCGGAGCCGGGCTGGTCGCTGTATTTCGAGTACTCCATCATGGCGGCGCTGTGGAGGTTGACGCTGCACAAGGCCGAGAAGGTTCTGCCACTCTGTGATCCGCGAGGCGCCGGGTCGCCGCGTTTCTTTGGACAACTGGCGGGTCTCTTTCGCGCGGCCTGGCTGGAGACCATCTACGTCGTCGCGACCGAATGCTACACAGACTGGGATCCGCCTAAAGCGGAATGGCCACCGCCGCCGCAGAGAAGGAAACTGGACAAGTCGCAATGGGAATTGCAGGGCCTGGATGAATACAGGGCTCGCGTGCGAAGGCGCATCTTGAGCCTCCACCAGCAATGCCACGGCTGTGAGGCCTCCGATACAGAGCGCGAAGTCTTCTGTCCGATAACAGATCGCTTTCGCCAAGCACACAAGTGGCTGGATACGTTCACGCCGCTGCTCCTCCAGCCGGAGTTCGCTCCTTGCGCGGACGAATGGCTTAGCAACCTCAGTGATGGAAGCGAAAGGCTGGCCAAATGCGCCGCCCAACTGGGTGAGCATTGGAAGCGGAAGGCGAGCTTTCTGAGGACCCGCTTGGACAGCATGGTCCTCGATGCCTTAAAGCGAAGCTCCGCGTACGAGAGCCTGAAGTCGGACCTCGGACAAGCCGAGCTTTGGGGATGGCTTGATCAAGCCTGCGAGCGCTGGTTCAACTGCACGGCCGACTTGCGCGCACAGATGGGCTTCCTGCCGGAGCTGAGATGACCGACCCGAGCGCCGGCCGTGAGGACGCCGGAACCAGCGTCACGCCACGGCGCGTGCCGGAGGCCTATATACGAGCCGAGGTTGCCAGCTTCCCGCTCTGCCACATATGGACCTTCGAGAACTCCGTTTTGACGCTGGATCCGGCCCTGGATGGATCGCGCCGACCCGGGAGAGTGACTGGGGAGCTCTGGCGCGCCTGCGAAGATAATCTCGTCGCGCATGCCGTTGGGTGGTCACTGGATCGCATCATCGCCATCCGAGACCAGTTCTGGTTCCCGTCTTCGAGCGCTAACGAGGTCAAGTCGCGGGAGCAGGTTCCGGTGCCCATGCATCGATACCTTCGGCGCCTTGCTAGGGCTCATTTCGAGACACGTCCGGTGAGCACTCTGGTCAGGCAAGAGCCCGACGCGAGCGCCTACGAGGCAGTGAACCACTATCGATGGCTCGCCTTTGCCATGCCCGAAGATCTCCTGCTGGCCTCATTGGAATGCACCCCGCCTCCTGGGCGCTTGGAAGCTGACCCGCCCATGCTGATCCGCCGCTTGCTCGACGACGGCGTGGCGGAGATTCACCAGCACGTCTTGGCCGGCATGGACTTTCCTCTCATGTGGGCTTCAGTGCTGGCCGCACTCGCGAGCCCCGACCTGCCGCGGGATGCACTTGATAGCCCGTCCCTCCCTTTCCGGAACGGAGAGCTCATGCTTCGTTGGCTGCTCGCGGCGGCGATCGCTCGCTGCGTTCTTGCC
>JAEXQJ010000032.1 GCA_023438785.1 Pseudomonadota bacterium | reverse complement strand
GGCTCGCGGGCCTTTTCTTTTTGGCGGCGTCGCTCTTGCGTCGCGCCGGCTCAGGACTCCTCGGTCGGAATGGGCTGCGGTCCGGGCACGATGCCCGCGATATCCGGATCCTCGTCGGGATCGAGAGAAGAACGCACGCCTTCCTTTTCTCTCTGGCGCTGTGCTTTCCGTTCGGCCTTCTGCTTCTGGTGTTCCTGACGCATCAACTCTTTCTTTCGCTTCGACTGACCGAACGGCTTGTAATCCACAGTCACCTCCCTCGCACAACTGTCCAAGTCGCGCCGTGGGTTGTCCAGGAAAAACTTCCGGCACCCCTCACTGGCCAAGCAGGAACGGCGCCAAGGACGGCACACGACGGCGTGATTTCGCAAGGGTGCTACTCTGCCCGCGATGCCACCCTCCTGGATCGAAGCCAATGTGCCTTTGGCGCCTCTCACCAGTCTGGAATTGGGTGGCCCGGCGCGTTTCTTCGCCGATGCGCGCAGCGAGGCGCAGGCCAGCGAGGCCCTGGATTTCGCGCGGCAGAAGGGGCTGTCCACATTCGTGCTGGGTGGCGGCTCCAATCTCGTCGTGGGGGACGCCGGCTTCGATGGCCTGGTGCTGCGCACGAGCTGGCGCGGTCTGAGCTTCCGCGAGCAAGGGGCCGAGGTGCGCCTCGAATGCGCGGCAGGCGAGCCGTGGGACGAGGTGGTCGCCGCGAGCGTGCGACGCGGCCTGAGCGGCCTGGAGTGCCTGTCCGGCATCCCCGGTCTGGCCGGCGCCACGCCTGTGCAGAACGTTGGCGCTTACGGGCACGAAGTGGCGGACGCGCTGCACAGCGTGCGCGTACTCGATTGCCAATCGCGCGAGGTGCGCGAGTTGCACGCCGCCGCGTGCGGGTTCTCCTACCGCCACAGCCGCTTCAAGGACGCCCCGGATCGCGCCCTGGTTTTGGCGCTGACCTTCGTCCTGCGCCCGGGCACGCCGCAGATCCGCTATCAAGAGCTGGCGCGCGCCCTGGCCGGCGTGGAGCGGCCCACGCCCGAGCAGGTGCGCTCCACCGTCCTGCGCCTGCGCGGGCAGAAATCCATGGTGGTGGATGCGCGGGATCCGAATCGGCGCAGCGCCGGGTCGTTCTTCACCAATCCCGTGGTGAGCGCCGGGCAGGCCGCGCAGTTGGTGGAGCAAGCCATGGCGCAAAGGCTCGTGGCCGCACCCGAGGAAGTTCCCCGCTATCCCTTGCCCGATGGACGGGTGAAGCTCGCTGCCGCTTGGCTCATCGAACGAGCGGGGATCCAGCGTGGGTGGCGCACGGGGAACGTGGGTGTCTCCAGCCGCCACGCCCTGGCGCTGGTCCACCACGGCGGTGGCACCACCGCAGAGCTGATCCGCTTGGCCCTGCACGTGCGCGACACCGTGGCGCGCCGGTTCGCCGTGACTCTGCGTCCGGAGCCGGTATTCCTCGGCACGCGCTGGCCTGACGGCTGAGCGGGCCTCGGTGTAGGATGCGGGCCATGAAGCTCACGCGCATGAACGTCGCTGGCACGGCCGCCGGAGCCGCCCTGACGGTCTCCTTGTTCGCCCTCCCATCACTGGCCCAGCCCAAGCCGGCCACGCCGCCGGCCGCGCCCGCGGGCACCTGCAAGACCTACGGCGGCGGCAAATGCTGCAGCCCCGACGTAACCTTGCACCTGAAGAAGGACGACGTCTTCCGGGCCTGCGGCGAGTCCGAGGCCACTTACCTGGGCGAGGCGGCCGAGAAGGACACCTGCAAGTACTACTTCAAGGTGGCGGGCGAGCCCGACAGCTTCGTGCAGGTCTACGCGCCCTCGGCCAAGGAGGTCCTGGACAAACCCACCGACCCCTTCATGAGTTTCAAGAAGGTGGGCAAGGTGTGGATCACGGACAGGGCCAAGTCCCCCAAGGCCGCGCCGCAGTTGGCCGCCAGCACGGGGCTGTACATGCCTGGTCGCGGCTACTTCGTCAGCGTAGCCGCCTCGACCAAGGTGTGCACCAAGAGCGAGGCCACGCAGCTCTCCAGGTCGCTCAAGTAGCGCGGTTCGGACGTGACGGGGAGGGCGCTGCCGGCTTCACCGCGCGGGCGCCCTCGGGGCTGAGCAGTGGCTCACCACCCTCGAAACCGCTTCCCGCACGCACCCGCCAAGGAGAGCATGGTCGTCTTCGGTCTCCTGGTCTTCGTCGCGCTGGCGTGCCTTGGGCCCATGCAGGAGAGCGATCTCTTCTTCCGCTTGAGGTCGGGCGAGGAGTTCCTGCGCACGGGCACGCTGGTGCACCGGAATCTCTTCTCGTTCACCTATCCGGAGCACCCGTACCTCGATCCGGCCTGGCTCTTCGACACGGCAGCGGCACTGGTGTACCGCCTGGGGGGCTTTCCCGCGGTGGTGCTTGCCAAGACCGCGGTGGTGGTTGCCGTCTTCGCGGGTGCCTATCGCCTGGTGCGCCGGCGGGGGGCGGGGCCGGTCAGCGCGGCCCTGGTGCTCGCCGCCGCGGCCCTGGCGATGCACGATCGCCTGGTCGAGCGTCCACACATCTTTTCGCTGGCTGGTGAGGTCGCCGTGCTCGCTGTCGTGCCCCGTCTGGCTCGGCGATGGACCGACCTGCTTCTGATCGTCGGGATCATTGCTGCGTGGGCGAACTTTCACGCGGGCGCGTTTCTCGGTCCCGCGCTCCTCGCCGCGGCAGGGGTGGGCGTGGTGCTCGACGCCTACGCGGGCCGCCGCCCGGACCTCGTGCGCACGTCACGACCGTATCTGATGGCCGTGCTGCTCGGCACGGCCGCCCTGCTGGCCACGCCGGTCGGACTGGGCATCTTCCGCTATCTCGGCTTTCATTCGCACGTCTTCGCCCTCCACCCGGTCGACGAATTCCGCCCCCCCACCTGGCGCTCGGACCCGGCCGGCCTGATCTTCGCCTTCGCCTCGCTGTCGACCCTCGCGCTGGCCGCGCTCCGACGGCTTTCCGTTCCGTGGCGCGATCTGCTGCCCGTGCTCCTCGTCGCCGGCCTCGCCGCTCGCCACGTCCGCTTCGGCGCGGACTTCATTCTTGTCGCGGCTCTTACCCTCGCCCCTCTGCTGACTCCGCTAGCGCGGACCATTCCAGCACTGGCCGGCTTCACCCGCCTGCCTCCTGCCCGCCCCGCCCGCCTGGTGGCCCTGGGCCTGGTCACGGCGGCCCTTGCTCCACGCATCAGCGAGGCCGCGCGCCAGGGCCGCTGGCCCAGCCTGGACGTAGAGCGCTCCGCACTGCCGCTGGCCGCGCTCGACTTCGCCACGCAACACGGGCTACGCCGACGCATGTACAACGACTTCGAGACCGGTGCCTACTTGCTGTGGGATGGCTACCCCCACTATCGCGTCTTCGTGGATCCGCGTCTGCCCGCCTACCCGCGGGAGTTTCATCGGCTCCTCGGCCGATTCGAGGTAAGCCGCGAAGAATGGACCGCCCAGATGGATCGGCTCGGCGTCGAGAGCGCTCTCATCGACTACGCCGGCATCAACCGCCGCGCCGCCTGGTGGGATCCGGAGGCGTGGGCCCTGCTCTTCCGCGCCCGCGACACCCGCGTCTTCGTGCGCCGCCTGCCCCGCTTTCGCGACCTCATCACGCGCTTTGAAATCCCTGCCACCTTCAACTTCACCGTCGAAAACGGCGCCATCATGGTGCCGCTGCCGGATCCGCCCCGCACGTCGCCCGTGTCCGCGTGCGAGTGGCAAGCGCGTCTGGCCGATCTGTATTTCGACCTGGATCGGCCACACACCGAGCGTGCGCTGGCCGCCAGCCGGCGCGCCCTGGCCACGCCTGGTTGCCTCGCCCCGGCGCGCGAGGCCGGCATGGCCGCCTGGCTCGGCTCTCTCGATCTCGCGAGCGGCCGCACCGAGGACGCCTTGGCCCTGCTCGACCGCGCGCTCGCCATCAACCCCGACGATACGGCCACGCTCACCAACCGTGCGCTCGCCCTGGAATCGCTCGGCCGAGGCGCCCAAGCCCGCCTCACCTGGACGCGCATCGCCCGCCTCGCGGCCGGCACGGCCCTGGGGACGCGTGCCCACGAACGCGCGGGCGTCAGCCCCTGAAGGGGTGACCGCGCCGACGCTGATAGGCGTCGAGGTAGATGAGGTTGTAGTCGTGCGCCGCGCGGTCCCAGGAGAAATCCCGCTGCATGGCACGCCGGCGCATGGCCTGGATGTGATGCGGCCGATCGCAATAGGTGGAGAGGGCCCAGCCCACCGAGTCAGCGATGGCATTGGGCGTGAGGTCGTAGAACACGAAGCCCGTGCCGTCTCCCGTGGGCTCGTAATAGTTCTCGACCGTATCGGCCAACCCGCCCGTGCCGCGCACGATGGGCAGGGTTCCGTAACGCTCGCTGTACATCTGGTTCAAGCCGCACGGTTCATAACGCGACGGCATGATGAAGAAGTCGCAGCCCGCCTCGATGCGATGGGCTAGTCCCTCGCGGAAGCCGATGTACACGCGGAACTTGTCGCCCCGCCGCGCGCACACGCTCGAGAAGAAGTGCTCGGCCTCGTTGTCCCCCGCGCCCAACAGGACCATCTGGATGTCCCAGTTCAGGATGCGCTCCAGCGCATGGGCCAGCACATCGAAGCCCTTCTGCGTGGTCAGTCGCCCCACCACACCGAAGAGCGGGACTTCGGGTCGTTCGGGCAAACCGAACTCGCGCTGCAGGGCGGCCTTGCACACCGCCTTTCCTGACAAATCGTCGGCGCTGAAGTGCACCGGCAGGTGCGGATCCGTGGCCGGGTTCCACGCGTCCATGTCGATGCCGTTGAGCACGCCACGCAGGTCCGCTCCCCGCCGCGCCAACTCCCCGTCCAATCCGAAGCCGAACGCCGAGGTCTGGATTTCCCGCGCGTACGTGGGGCTGACCGTCGACAACAGCGTCGAGTGCCGAATGGCCGCCTTCATCAAGTTCATGTCACCGAAGTGCTCGAACTCCCCCGGGTGGAAGTGATTCCATCCCAAGCCGGTGATGAACATGGCCCCGCTCTCCCAGTTACCCTGGTAGGCAAGGTTGTGAATGGTGAAGAGCGTGGCCGCACCGTGCAGGGGCTTGGCCCATTCCACGGTGTTCACGTACACGGGCACCAACGCGGTCTGCCAGTCGTTGGCGTGAATGACGTCGGGATAGAAGCCCAGCAGCTTGCACAGCTCCAGCGAGCCGCGCGAAAAGAGCGTGAACCGCTCCAGGTTGTCCGAGTACGACTGCCCGGGCGGACCATAGATGTGCGGCCGATCGAAGAAGCGGTTGTATTCGAGGAAGTAGATGGGGACCTGGCTGCCCGGCAGGCGGCCCATGCGCACGCCGGCGTGCGCGGTGCCGTAGTACATGGGCACGGTGACCGTACCTTCCAGGCGCTCCAGCTCATGCCAGTTCATGCCGGCGTATAGCGGCATGACCACCCGGACATCGATGCCCCGCTTGGCCAACGCCACCGGCAAGGCTCCCGCCACGTCGGCCAGGCCGCCCGTCTTGCGGAACGGCGCCACCTCGGAGACCACGAACAGGACCTTGAGATTGGGCTGATTCGACACGGTCACCACCGTGTGCTCGACAGCCTCCTCGACGGGAGTCGCGGGCGACGGCGCGGCTGGCGCGGACGGGGGGGCAGCGTTCTCGGCCCCCCCTGCAGCCGCGAGTTCTTGCTCCGGGGCGCCCGCGGGTGCGAACTCTCCAGAGCGCACGGCCCGCGCACCGGCCTTGCGTCCCTTCGCCGCCTTGCCTTTGCCCGTTTTCTGCGCGCGCACCACCGCCGCGTCCTCGCGTTTATTGCCGACGCTCGGATCCTGAGTGCCGACGTTCGAGTTCCGACTCGCGTCTGCGCGATCAGGTCGCGTAGATGCGGTAGTCGATTTCCGGGAAGATGTTGTCTTGTGCTTCAACGGAGGCCAGATACGACTCGTCCACCGCACCCTTCTTCAGATCATCGTAAAGATGGGAGAACCGGACGACGTGCTCATTGAATCGGCGGGTTGCGTACGGGACTGTGGTCCCCGTCGACATGATGAAGGTCCAGTCGCTCGACTGGAGCAACAGCAGTTCGCGGGCCGCCTGTTTGAGGGCGCGAACCGTGAGCGGATCGGATGCACCCCAATATTGACGCGCGAGCTCCACCATGCGCTCGCCCGCGGCGTGAATGTGACGCCAGGTCCACGCATTGCTCTCGTTGCACCACTGCTCGCCATAGCCTTTTAGGCCCCAAGACGACGCGCAGGGCGTGGCCAGCTGATTCGTTGGATGGCGCTCAAGGTACTCGCCCGGCGTAATGGGCTGCAGCGCCTGCTGGTCGAAGTGTAGCTGGCGGAAGACGTCGGAGAGAAAGATGGGGCCCTCGTACCACCAGTGGCCGTACAGCTCCGCATCGTAGGGGCTGAGGATGATGGGCGGCCGATCCATGTTTCCGGCCAAGCCCGCCACCTGCTTCTCCATGTTGCCGCGGAAGTGCGACGCGTGGAGCCCCGCCTTGCCGCGCGCGATATCCGGGTCGTACACCCACTTGTCGTGCAACTTGTCGTGGGTGATGGCGTGGTACTTGAAACCCGTGTACATCCGGTGCCCCTCGGGATGGACGTGAGGCCCGATGTAGTCCAGCGGCAGATCGAAGCCGATGTCACGGTAGAAGTCGCGGTAGTGGGGATCGCCCGGGTAGCCGTGCTTGGCGCTCCACACCTGCTCCGAAGATTCCGTATCGCGGCCGAACGCAGCCACACCGGTGGCGCAGTAGATGGGCGCGTACACGCCGTACGCGGGACGACGATCGGCGTAGAGGATAGAGTGGCTGTCCACGATGAAGTAGCGGATGGCCACCTCGCGCAGCAGCTCGTCCACGCCGGGGACGTAGCCGCACTCGCCCAGCCACATGCCCAGCGGCCGGCGCTCGAAGTGCTTCTCGTACAGATCGGCCGCCGTGTGCACCTGGGCACGGAGCGCGGCCCAGTTGCGGTCCATGAGAGGGAAGAAGCCGTGCGTGGCCGTTGAGGTGATGACCTCGAGACCGCCCTTCTCCTGCAGCAAGCGGAAGGCCCGCACCAGGTTGCCCTCGTGCGAGCGCCAGGTGTGTCGCAGGCTGAGGAACCGGTTGTGGTACATCTCCGCCAGCCGGTGGTACTGGGGCTCGGGCTTGGTGCGCTCCATCTCCTTCTCGGCCAGGAGGATGAGATCATCCAGGTGGTCGGCGTACCTCACCTTGAGGAGGTCGTCGGTCAGCATGGTGATGAGCGGCGCCGAAACGGAGACGGTCGCTCGATAGGGAACGTTGTCCGCGTACAGGCCCTCGAAGACCTGAATGAGCGGCAAGTACGTGCCCGTGATGGCCTCGTAGAGCCACTGCTCCTCCATCACCGTGGGATCCTCGGGATGGCGGACGAAGGGCAAGTGGGCGTGCAGAACCAGCGCGAAATACCCGGTCGGCATGGCGGCTACTCCTTACCCTTCGATGACGAACCCGAGAGGGATTCGGGCGAGGGATACCCGCCGTCGGGGGGCATGGGCCCCGCCAGGCGGTTCTCACTGCCGCCACCCAGGCGGTTCTCACTGCCGCCGAGTCGCTCGCTGGCCCCCCCGAGACGCCGCTCGCTCGCGCCCAACCGCTCGCTCGCGCCCCCCAGCAGCCTCTCGCTCGCCCCGCGCATGCGCACCTCACTGGCGCCCGCGAGGACGCGTTCACTGGCGCCGCGAAGCATATACTGGCTGGCGCCCATGAAGAGGCGCTCGCTGGCTCCGCGCGCGCGAACCTCGCTGGCTCCCAAGAAGTAGACCTCGGAAGCGCCGCCCAGGCGGACTTCGCTGCCCTGCCGCCAACGCTTCTCGCTGGCCCCGACCATGACCTCCGAGCTGCCCGGAATCCGCACCTCGCGTCGGGTCCCCTCCGCGCCGAAACTGCCCTCGGTGACCCAGGAGCGGAAGATCTCCCAGCGCGCGATGACCGCGCGGCCGTAATGCGCGCCCAGGCCACGGATAACGACCTGCCAGGGCCCGTGTACCACGTGCGTGAGGCCGCCCACGCGGTAGACGCGGGTGGGCCCTAAGAACTGCTCACGAATGGGCTCGGGCGCTTCCACCGGATGCGTGAAGGGTCCGGCCTCCCAGGCGGAGATCATGACCGGGCTCTCCCAGGTCATGTGGCGGTGAAACTCGGTTCCCCCCTCGGTGAATTGCTGCTCCCACTCGGTCACTTCCACGCGACCGCCCTCGCCCATCTGCAGGATCTCTTCCCAGGGCAGCAAGGCCACGTGGCGACGCGGGGCGGGATGCGGCCCCTCGCCACCGCCCTCGGCAGGTGCGGGCGCCCCCGGCGCGGCCGGTCGAACCTGAGCACCCCTTCCAGCATGCTCCACCGGTCCCCAGACCGAGCGCACGCTCAGCCACTCGGGGTCCGCCCAGGCGACCTGCTCGCGGCGCGGAAAGTCGATGCGCCCAGAACGGGCGATCTTCACGAAGTAGCCCTCGCGCGACTTCATGCCGATGTCGACGAACGCCGAAGAGCTGGGCTTGCCGACGTGGAAAAACCACTGCCGATCGCTGCGATCCAGGCCGTGGTCGAAATAGGAGTGGGCGTTGGTTCCGTCGAAAATACGGCCCGTGGTGTCGTAGACGCGCAGGTTGAGCCAGGCGTCCTGCCCCCCTGCCCCGAGCCCGGCCCGGGCGCGCGCGATGGAGTCGTCCGAGATCTCCCAATACACAAAGAGCCTATCGGGATCCACGGCCATGCCGGTCACGCGATCGTAGCCATAAGACCACGGGATCGTGCTCGGCTCCTCCACCTTGCCGCGGGCGCCCAGCTCGAACTTGTGCGAGAGCTGGGTGATGTCCTCCTCGGGCTCAGCCGCGGGAGCCGCCGCCTTGACAGGTCCGCCAGGCGTGGCCGGCTTCGGCGCTGCCTTGGGGGCCTGCAAGGCTCCAAGCTCCTCCAAGATGCGTTCCGCGAGCTGATCCTTGCTCAGCTTCGAGGTGCCCTTGAGCCCCAAGTGTCGGGTGCACTCGAAGAGCTGCTTCTGCGTGAAGCGCGCGTAATCCTTGCGCGGCAGTTTGAGTAACGCCTCAGCATCGGCGAGGCCAAGGGCCGCCGCGGCACGAGCGATGATCTTCTCAGGTGTTGTTGGCTGACCTGCCCCCATGGCCCCCCCATTTTGAGAAAGTGCAGGGTGGAATGATTGCGGGCGGAAGCGTAGAGCCGAACTGGTCCGATTTCCAGATTTAAGACGACTTCTGTCGTCGGTGTCAGACTTGACGCGGCAAGAACGCGAACCCGACGGCCGCAAGAACCAGCAGGAAGGCCACGATGGTGTTCCAGCGCGGGGCCTCGCCCAGCCAGACCGCGGAAAAACCCACGAAGACCACTAGCGTGATGACCTCTTGGATGATTTTCAACTCGTAGGCCGTGAATTGGCCGTGGCCCAGGCGGTTCGCGGGCACCTGCAGGCAGTACTCGAAGAAGGCGATGGCCCAGCTGACCAACACCACCTTCCACAACGCGACACCCTTGAACCGAAGGTGCCCATACCAGGCCACGGTCATGAAGACATTGCTGGCGAGGAGCAGGCCGATGGTGCGCATGGGGGACGCGAACATCTACCACCGTCCGCGAGCCCGTGCCGAGTGCCATCAGCGGGGATCGCCGTGTGCTATTTTGCCCGTCCCCCATGCGCATCGGCACCGTCGAGATCGGCCCGGGCGCGCTGCTCGCGCCCATGGAAGCCGTCACCGATCTGCCCTTTCGCACGGTGTGTGAAGAGCAAGGCGCGGCGCTGACGTACACCGAGTTTCTCTCGGCCGACGCGTTGGATCGGGCGGCGCCGCGCGTGCTCGGTCGCATGTGGGCCAGCCTGGGCCGCCGCCGCTTCGCCGTGCAGGTCTTCGGGCGCGAACCGGAGGTCATGGCGCGGGCGGCAAGCCTGGCGGTGGGGATCGGCGCCAGCGTGGTGGACATCAATATGGGCTGCCCGGCGCGCAAGGTGACGGCCGGGCTGTGCGGCTCCGCCCTCATGCGCGAGCCCGAGCTGGCCGCGCGCATCGTGGCCGCCGTGCGCGCCGCCGTGCCACCGGCCATTCCCGTCACCGTGAAGCATCGGGCGGGCTGGGACGATCGCGCGCTCAATGGGCCCGAGTTTGCCCTGCGCATGGCGGAGGCGGGGGCAGAAATGATCACCATCCACGGCCGCACCCGGCAGGACGGGTTCGCGGGCAGCGTTCGCCTGGAGGCCATCGCGGCCGTGCGCGCGGCCCTGCCCCGTCACATTCCCGTGGTCGGCAATGGCGACGTGAAAACCCTGGATGATTACCGGCGCATGAAGACGGAGACGGGATGCGACGCCGTCATGATCGGGCGCAGCGCACGCGGCAACCCCTGGCTATTTGCTGAAGTCCTGGCCTTCGAAACGAATGCCCCGGCGCCGGCCCCTCCCACCATCGGCCAGCGGCGGGCCGTGTGGCGGCGCCACGCCGATCTGGTCGTCGAGTACGCCAGCGACAGGATGCGCCTTCACGAGTTGCGCAAGACCTTGGCTTGGTATTCGCGCGGACTTCACGGCGGCGCTGAGTTGCGCCACCGCTGCTTCTGCGAGGCCGACCCCGCGGCCGTGCTGGCCTTGGGAGAATCCTTCTTCGAACGCCTGCAGGCGCGCGAGGGTGCCCAGGCCGAGCTGGGAGAGGTGCCCTACGGAGGCGTGGTGGCCGACCGTTCCCTGGCCCGCCACCTGCGCCGCAAAGGAGAGGACAAAGCATGCGAGCCCTGATGACAGCGTTGCTCGGCCTGTTGCTGTGGGCGGGTTGCGAGGATCGTTCCTACCGAGAGATCGGCGCCCAGGTCGACGTGCTGACCAAGGGTGCGGGCGAGTTGGTGCCAGGGGCTTTGGCGCGACTGGCCCGCATCGGCCGGCCTGCCATCCCGCAGATCGAAACGGCCCTGCACACGGCTTCGCCACGAGGTAAGGCGAATCTCATCAAGGCCCTCGATGCGATCGGCGACGGCGAGGCGGCGCCCATTTTGCAGCATTTTGCGACCTTCGACGCCAACCCCGAGGTGCGCGCGGCCTGCGAGACGCTGCTGACCAAGTGGGCGGCGGCCCACGACGATCGCGCGGCCCGCGCCCGCCAGGCTCTGGCGAGGGTGGCGGACCGACGGACGCGCGGCGAAGACCAGGAGTAGAAGAAGGACCGACAGCCCTCTCTCGGGAAGGGCCTGTCCTGCCTCGGTTGCCGCGGGGCTCGCTGATTCGTCGCACTCAGCGTCGGCCGAGGACTTCGATGCGCACCGGCACCACGCCCCGCTTCAGCATGTCCAGTCTGCGCGCGGCTGCCTCGGAGAGATCCAGATCGCGGCCGTGGGTGCATCCACAGCGATCGTTCACGCGCACCTGCACCGAGGGGCCGTCAGGCAGGCGGGTGACACGGATGACCGTGCCCATGGGCAAATCGCGGTGCGCGGCGGTGAGGAGCCTGGGGTCGTAGCGCTCGCCAGAGGCGGTCTTGCGGCCCACGAATCGACGCCCGTAATAACTGGCTCGCCCCTCCTGCGCATCAGCGACCCGGGACGGGGGAGAACCGCGCAGCTCGACGACGGGACCGGCCGGAGGCGGGGGCCCGGCCTGGTGTCTGGCGCACCCGCCCCAAGCCAACACGAGCGCGAAGGCGCAGGCCCGGCGTATAGGGGTGGCGAGTCGTTCGGTCATGGTCTGGGGGAGACGAGAGGAGGGACGAACCACTGACGGCGAGGATGCGACTTCCAGGCCTCGCAAGGGCGCATCAGGGCCTGAGCTCAGAGAGAGGCGGAAACGACGTCACGGGCAGCACCACGCGGACGGGCGGCAATTCCCCCGTGCTACGCGCGCGGGCGACCCACTCGATGGCCGCTCCCGAGCCCGGGGTCATGACCACGGTCGCACGCAAGCGTCCCTCGCGGACGAGACGTTGACCAAAGTCGTCAGCGCCGTCGCAGCCCAGGATGGGCAAACCGCCGACCGGCCAATCCCGCCGCGAATCGATATCGCGCAAGGCCTGGCGCACGCCGAGCGCCATCTCGTCGTTCTGGGCCACGACGGCACGCGGGACGGCGTCCTTTTCCGAGATCCCGACCGCCCAGGCTTCGACGGCTCGACGGGCGCCCTCGCTGGTCCAATCCGCGTTAACCTCGACGACTTCGAAGTCCCGGTCCAACCCCTGCTTCAGTCCCTCCAGGCGCAGGTGAGCCTCGCTGTTGCGAAGGTTGCCTGTAATACACATCACGCGCCCTTGCTCGCCCACCAGGGCCCGAACCTGCGAGGCCTGCACATGACCGATCTCCGTCTGCGCACCGGCCGCCGCGAAGATGGCGCGATTCGGGTGCTGTCGGCGGACCTCGTCCACGTAGGGGGCGTCGTTGAGCAACGCCCACTCCAAGCCCGCCTCGGCAGCCTCGTGAGCCACCGCAACCAGATCCGCGTCTCGAACCCCGCTCACCAGGACAGCGACCATCTTGGTCGCTGCCGCGTTCTTGATGGCTTCCCGAATTTGCGCGACCTGCTGATTCGCATCGAACTGCACAGAGTGAATCAGCAGCTCGAAGCCGTGCCGCTTGGCCTCACGCAGACCCACGAGCCTGAGTTGTCGCTGGTAGGCGTTGTCCGCACTGCGGAGAAACAGCCCAATGACATCTGGCATAGCCTTATTGTGCACGAATCTGCTCTGATGGTTCGCTCATCCTCACGTCGGCAGAACGTTTCCCGCCCTTGACGTCGCGGCCTCGGCGACAGGTGTGAGCGCAGCGCCGAAGAAGCGGAGCGTTTCGCTCCGCCTCTGTTCCAGCCTCGACGCGGCCCGCCTGACGCGCATTGCGTGCTGAAGGCGAACCTGGCGCCACAGAGGCGTGTGCGACGCGGACCGAGGGAAATCGCACAGTTGCGGCGGGCCTTGGCGCGACGACCAAAGGCGCTGAGGCCACGCTCCCGCCCGTCTCCATCGGGTGATCGCACCGCCCCTAAATCGGCGCGGAGACCACGCCCACCGCATCTACGACCAGGGTGCCGCTCAGGACTCCGACCTCCACGGTGTGTGACCCCGGGCTGAGCCCGCGGAGAGAGAACGTCTGGTACAGCTCCTTGGCCGCCATGGTGCTTGCCGAAGGGGTGGCGACCTGTCCGTCCACGCTCACCTTCAGCTTCGCCGAACCATTGTTGGGTCCCAGGATATCCAGTCCTGTACCCACGAATGTGTACTTCAGCGTCGAGCCGGTTCCTTGGCTGGTGGAAAGGGAACGCTGGTAGTTGAACATGCCCTTGCCGTTCTCGTGCTTCCACGAACCGCCGTAGACCAGCTTCGCGGCCGGCGCCGCGGCCAGGTCCTTGGTTTCGAGATCGTCGAGCAGTTCGGAGTAGTACGGGGCGTAGCCATCGACGGTTTCGACCTTCAAATTGTCGAAGCGCGTGTAGTAGTAGCCGCTGGCAAGGTCGACGCGACCCGACAGCCTCGGATCGGCATCGGTGTAGGACGCAAGAGTCACGCCGTCGAGATAGACGGTCACCTTCTTCTCAACCACCTGAATGGCAAGATTATGCCACTGGTCGAAAGCCGCCTTGAATCCGGGAATCGTCACACCGCCCGCCCCGCTCACCACGTTTCCGCTGGCCACTGCGGCACCGTCGACCAGCAACTGCCAGCTTCCGTCAAACAGAAACTTCAAGACATACGGCGTTCCGTTCAGGTAGTGGGAATCGCTGCCGCCCTGTTGCCGCGCTCCGATGGCAGCGTAGTTGTTGCCACTCTGCGTGCCGTCCTTTTCGAACGAGACATCAACGCTGGCCTTGTAATTGAGCCACCGGTTGTCTCCGACGCCCGTGATGGGATTGCCGTTGTTCCATGTACCGCCAAGCCCCATGGCCGATTGGTCGATCTGCTGCCGCAGCACGGGGTTGCCGGATCCACTCGGAAGATAGGCCTCGAAGGCGCCATTGCGATCGCACAGATAACGCGGAATCACGCTTTGAGGACCGCCGCGGGACGTGAGGTAGCTCTCGGTGCCCGTGATGCTGCCGCCGGCTCCGATGACCGGGACCGTCTTATCAGAGTAGTCAAAGCCGTCGGCATAGAGGATCTTGTCCGCCGTATTCTGTACAGACCCCGTCGCATCGGTATCAAGCACGGCACGCGTCCCCTCAACTGGCAGCGCCGGGTGGTATTCCGCGTCTCCCACTCTGTCCAGCGTGGTGGCGGTCATGGCCGACCAGGGTCTCACCGATATGGTGTACTGACCGCTGGCATCGGGGGCCATGTTGCACAGGTACTTCAGATAGTTGCTGTTGAACCCCGCTCCGGAATCGGCCGCTCGGGTTTCCCAAAGCGCCAAGGACGGAGTGCCCGTATAAGCCATATTGGCTGGCTTGATCTTGTAGACCTGGGCGCGGTCACTGTCGTTCATGAAGACGATCGAGAAGTTGCGTTTGTCGGGCGCGGCGAGCGTCATGTAACTGGGTGTGCCGTTGCGCCCATTGACCGGGTTGGTGCCCGTCGCGCCGGTAAAGCTGGATTGCGGCACCGCCCTCCAGATCCCGGTGGTGTTCTTCTGCTCCTCCCAACCGACCTTCGCGAACCAGCTGAAGTGCCTCAGCACATCGAGGCCCGCATCGTAGTGAATCCAGCCCGACCACGGGTCACGGGCGCTAATCAGTTCCTTGAAGGAGAATTGTCCCCCTTCGTAGAAAGAGCCGATGGCCGGCTGGTAGATGAAGTGAGTCCGGCGTGAATTGACAAATCCCTTGATGATGGTGTTGCCCATTTCGAGTGGGCCATTGAGCCCACCTATGCCGGATCCCGAAGTGGGACGGAAAGCCGTGTTGCTGAACGTGGCCTGCGCCTCGCTATTCCAAACCTCCTTATCAAACTGCTCTGCGAGTTTCTTGAAATTCCCCGCGCTGTCGTCGTCGGTATTGTAGTGGTATCCGGCCACCGCCACGGCCTCCCGCACAGAAGCATCGCTGACCATGCTGCCGCCGAAGGACCCGAGGCCAGCCTCGTCGGAGATCACGACCTTGATCTTGTTGTACAAGGCCTGCTCCGCGGTGCCACTGAAGCCGGCCGCGTCGGTCTTGACCCGCTCTGCATATTGCTTGGTCCACGTCAAATCCGGCGTCCTCTCATTGGTGCCGGGGTTGACGTAATCGACCATGTATCCGTACGTGCGATACGCGGCCAAGATGGAGTTCTTGAACCAGGTGTAGATCTTTTCGTTGCTGTTCGCCCAGCCGGGTGCGTTCCAGCGCAGGATGCTCACCTTGAGGCTGGGGTTGATCTTCTTGGCGTCGGCCGCAAGCTGAAAACCCGGTGACCGCGTGACGTTCGCCGCTTCGCGCTCCAAACGCATGGTGGCCGGATCGGGGCCGGTGGAGTTGTTCCGGTCGTTGCCCATCTCGATCTTCACGTGCGTCATGATGGGACTGGCGCCACCGAACAAAATCTTGAGCAGCTCCGCGTACTTCTCGGGGTGCTCGGATTTGTAGTCCATCAACAGCTCACTCGTGCCATTGGCGCTCAGGACGCCGAAGCCCTTGAATGTGAGGCCGTTGACGTTGCTGGCCTTGATGTTGTTGCCATCCAAGGAGATGTTCGTGCCCGCTCCCGTCACGGAGGCACAGGCCACGGGAGACACGGTCCCACCTGAACCGCCCACTCCTCCACCGCCGCCACCAGAGCCGGCCGCGGCTCCTCCCGTCGCACTCCCTCCGGCGCTTCCACCGGCGCCCCCCACGCCGCTGCCACCGCTGCCGGAACCGGCTTCGCCGCCGCTCGCGGCTCCCCCGGTTCCGGCGCCGGCCGAGCCGTTTCCGCCGGAAGGGTTCCCGCCCGAGCCAGCGGCTGCGCCACCCGGCCCGACTGTCGAACCGCCTGCCGTCGGGCTGCCGCCCACTGCCCCGCCTGACCCACCGCTGGCGCCATCAACCCCGGTGCCCGGCGATGAGCTTTCACTGCAGGCTAGTGACAGGGCCAGCAGGAACAGGGCCAGAGGGCTTAGCGTCTGCGTGGTCGTCCTTCTCCTGATGGCGCCCTTCACGCAACGCAGGCAGGACGGCGGCGCGCCACGCCAACGCAGACCAGGCCTCATGGGAGCACCGGCTGCCAGCCTGGGCCTCCGTTCGCCAGGTGGGTATTCACCCTGTCCATGCTTTACGTCCCGGCTCAAACACGATGGTTCAGAGGGCATTACACGAATCTCCAAACGAGTGGACCAGCAGCCGCGCGCCCGCGCGGGTTCCTTGATGAGAACGCCTGCCTCACGGAAAAGCGATGATCCCTGTGTTCGAATTGGGGTCTCGGCGTGGGTCGACGCGGCCGACCAAAGCGCGCCCCGAACCCGGCCGAAGCCTGATGGCCGAGGCCGCGCCTCCTGGCTGGCCGTCCCTGGGGCCCACAGAACTCCCCCAAAGCCGCCCGAGCAAGGAGAGCTCGACGGATACTCAGCGGCCGAGCTCTTCGTCGATCCAATCCTTCAGGCTGGGGACGTCGAGCGCATCGGCGTAACGGCGCCCGTTGATGAAGAGGGCCGGTGTCCGGTGGATCTCCAGGTTCCTGCCCTCGGCCCGGTCGCGCAGCATGTGCGACCGGACCTCTTCCGTTCCGACGTCGCTGTACCAGCGGGAGAAGTCGAGACCAGCAATCGTCTTGGCGACCGACTCCAACGTGGCTGGCGACAGGTGGTCCGAGTTCTCCCAAACCTTCTCGTTGTACTGCCAGAACTTGCCCTGCTTGTCCGCCGCCACCGCGCCAAGGGCAGCGTTGAGCCCAGCCACATGCCCGCTCAGGGGGTAGTGCTTGTAGTAGAGCGTGAGGTCTTTCGGATAATCGGCGAGGAGCTTGGGCATGAGCGCCTGCGCCTGTTTGCAGTGGTCACACTCGTAGTCGGAAAACTCCACGAGGGTCACACGCCCGGACGCCGCGCCCTGGCTGGGAGCCTGGGACACGTCGATGCTCGGGACGCGGGGCGCACGGAAGCGTTGCTCCAGCTTCTCGTTGATCTCGGCCTCGGACGACCCCGCCTCAGCCAAACGCGCCACGTAGCGGACCGCATAGAACGAAGCCCGACAGGAGCTGTCATGCTGGACCGAGTGGAGCAGGCTGTGCCCCTTGCCGCACGCCGAGGGCTCACGATTGACGATCTTGTCGAAGAGCTTGCGTTTGAGCTCATCCAGCTTGCTCGCGTCGATGCCCAAGGGAAGCGAGCCGGACTCGGCGGGCGCCTTGGCACCGGGCGCGGCGGCTGGCGAGGAGTGCGAGTTCTTCTTCGTACACGCGCTCGCCGCGGCGAGCGCGGTGAGGAACAGGATGCTGCGCAAAAACCCGAACGGCCTGTGATTCGTCATGTTCTTGGTCTTTCGAGAGCATAGTCCCGAGCCGCACCCGAACAAATGCCCTTTTCCTTCGGGCCCCTGGGCGCGGCCCGCGGATGACCAAGCACGCGATGCGGGAACCGGCTATCGCGAATTGCCCTCGCCGCTCGCGCGATCCATTTCGGTCACGACGGCTAACGCATCCACGAGCGTTCGAAAGGCATCCTGCACGGCCGCGCGCTGGAACGTCACAGGGGTCTGGCCCTCAACCGCGGCGACCGCCGTTCGCGCGGCCTGCAGCCACGGCTCCGCCTCTGTCTGCCGGGCGGCGGGCAATTGTTCGAGCCCCTCCAGGGAGGCCTGCAGTCCGTGCTTGATCCACCCCGGCGGTCCGAAGGAGGTCTGCTCGCTTTCGGTCAACCGGCGAGCCTGCAGACGAATGTCCGCGATCTTCTCCTCCAGACCGGACGGCGATTGGGGCCTCGCATGCAGCAAGTCGGCGAACGCGGAGAGCGCTTCACCCGCGGCGGGGTTCACGCTCGACCACTCTGAGCGTCCCAGGGCAGCCACGGCCTGCCGAGCGCGCTCGAGCAACGCGGCCGAGGTCCGAGGTTGGGCGGCTGGCGCGGCGGCCAAGGCATAGGGCGCCGGGGAACCATTGGCCAAGAAGACTGCATTGGTGGCGGCACGTAGAGCGGCGGCCAGGGACTCTCGTTCTTTCGGCACCGGCACGGAGGGTCGTATCTCATCCACCGCGGCGGCCAGAGCGGACAACTCCCTTTCGTACGCCACCGTTGCTTGGCCGGGCACCTGGGCCCGGGTCAAGCCGCGCAAAGAAGCGGCCATGGCCTGGCGAACCACGTCCGGCTGTTCGAGAGGACGAGGACCAGCATGCGTCAGAGTGGTGGCCTTCGAGTCCACCGCATCTGCCGCAAAACGCGCCTCGGGGAGCGCGCGTAGAGCCTGGGCCAAGGCGTGCAGCGCGGGCACCAGACGGCCGTCGCCCGATCCGCCGCCCCCAGCCAGAAAATCGTCCACCGCGGCCCGCAACCCGCGAGCCGGCTCGGGAAGCGCCACCCGGTCAGGACCAGCGTCGGCAGATCGCGCCGGCAGCTTCTGCTCGGCTGGGGGCTTGGCGCGGCCCGCGCAAGCCATCGCCAGGATCAGGATCGCGCTCGCGGCCCATCGCCACCACACGCGCGACTTCTCAGGGGTTGGTCGGCTTGGCTGACCGAACGATCGGTCGCGCTGTGCCCGACGCCCTCCCATTCGCGTACGCGCCCCGAACCCCGCCCAGGACTCGCCCTTGCCCGTCGTCACACGGGAAGACTAGCCGACAGGGCCAGCGCCTACGAGGCGAAGACCATGCGGCGCCGAACGCCTCGCCGACAAAATCTGCGTCTGAGGCTTGGTGCCGGGCGCCTCGGACCTACGGGGAGAGGTCACGGCCCGCGTCGCGACCGCCATCCACGGGACCCACGGGCGGCGAGCTTCCGTACAGCGACAGCGCGTCCAGGCCCAGCGCCTTGAGCGTCGCGATGTCGGGCATACCCGTCGGAGCGAGTCCGGACTGACGCTGAAAACGGAACAGCGCGCGTTGCGTGTCCGCGCCGAAGCGCCCGTCCACGGTGACCCCATAGCCCCGCTTCTTCAGGGCCCGCTGCATCCGGCTCACGCCCTCGGATTCGAGGATCGTCTGCGGCGATGCCGCCACCGGGGGCTGGCCGGGCGGCCGTTCGATTTCGACGGGCTTGGGCGCAGGCGGATTGGGAGGCGCGGGCCGCGCGCAGGCGAGCACCATGAGCAAGGCAGCCGCTCGGCGCATGTCAGTCCTTCCGAGGTTGGGCCTTGGGGAAGCTCTTGACCGAGAGCGCCTCCATGGCCCGCGTGAAGATGGACTGCTGGCGCTCTGCGGTCGGCGGGGGCAGGCGACTGAATCCAGAGGCGATTCCCACCACGAATGCGTTGCGGATCGCCGCGAGCACAGCGGTGACCATCCCCAACCGCGGATCGGACACCGTGCCCTGGATGGGAATCACGGTCACGATCGCGCGCCTCTGTCCCGATTCGAAGATGTCCGCCAAGGCATCCGCCGCATCGATACCCAGCGACTCGATCCACGACGAGGTAGCGGCCGGCTCGATCTTCGGGTTCGCGACGACGGGTTTGATTCCGCCCTCGAGAGTGTTGCCGATGATGCGGAAGGCGACGTAGCTGGCCAGGGTGCCCTGGGTGGCCTTGGCGTCGAGCGCGGGCCGCAGAAACGGATTGAGCTCGGCCAGGCGTAGGCCGGTCAATTTGGCGCGCCCCGCGGCCAGCGGGACAGGGGCCAGGGGATCCAGGGTGGCGAAGCCCACCGCCATGCCCGAGGACTGCACGCGCGCCCGGAATCCGATGACGGTCGGCATGCGCTTCATGAACGACTTGCGGCTGGCGAGATTCTCCAGCGTGAGGGCCGCCTCTCCCAGGGTGATCGCGGGGTGCCCCTCCAACGTGGCGTCGACCAGGCGGATCTCCGCATCCGAGACAGACAGCCGCACCAGCCGGAAGGGCAGAGCCCGTTCGAGCGCGATGGACAGGCGGGTCGGCTTGAGGGGCTTGGTCGCCGCGCGGGGCTCTTCTCGACCGGCAGGCTCCTCTCGATTGATGTACAGGCTCAAACGCACGCCCGTGGCCTCCACACGGCCTACCACTTGTCTGGGGCCGAAGAGTCGCTGCAGAGGAGCCGCGCCGCCGGACGCGACGACGCTTCCGCTCGCCGTCACCTGCCCGCTCACCCGACCATCGGCCAGGGGCCAGGACGGCGAGAGCGTGCCCAGGGCATCCAGGTCAACCGTATTGGCGCGCAACTCGACCCGCGCCTCACCGTGTCGGTTCAAGCTGGCGTTCAACACGGCCCCGCCGCTGGGCTGCCCCAAGCCCGCTTGCAGGACGGCGTGGCCGCGATCGAGATCCATTGCCACGCGCAACTCGCCCAGCGAACGCCCATTGACGCGCAACCCTCCGCCGTGCAGTTCAGCAGAGCCTGACAGGTTCGGCAGGGTTCCGGAGAGCGACCACGTTCCGCTGACGCGGCCGACGAAGGGCTGCAAGGCCGGATGCAATTCTCCCAAGCGCTCCAGAGCCAGCGGACCCATGCTGCCTTCCAGCTTCAGGGTGGAGGCCGAGGCCGAACCGCGCATCAGCTCGGCGGGCGTGGCCGAACTGGTCGCGGTCAGCCGCACAGCGGGGCGTGAATCCACATCGAGGCTGCCGTCCGCATGCGTGCGCCCGTCCCTCACCTGGGCCCCGAGGCGAAGCGTGAGCTGCGGGCCTTCGCGCCTCGTCGGCGAGGTGCGTGCCGAGAGCGAAAGCTGAGGCTGCTCGACCGATCCCCTGATGGTGAGCCTGACGCTCAGCCGTTCGGGCACCCCCTTCAGGACGGGGAACGCGCCGGCCAGAGAGCGCGCATCCACGGGAGGGACCTGCGCCTCCCCGGTCAGAGGCGCGTTCATCCATTTCTCCTGCTGCGCCCACGTCTGCAGGCCGGCCGCGATGGAGGCCCTGGCCCGCAACACAGCCTGTCCGCGCAGCCAGGCCGAAACGGCGGCGGTGCTTCTGTCCTGGTCGGATGTGATCAGCGCGCGTGCATTCATCGGCTCGCGTGCGCCCAAGGCGGCCTGGTGCAGGTCGAGGCGAGCCCGAGCGTGCGGGGCAGCCAGCGTACCGGCCACGCGCACCCCCAACGACAGCCGCCCGCGCACCGAAGCTTGCGAGCCGAGCAGCCGAAACAAGGGCTCAAGATGCGCACGCGCCCAACGTAGTTCCCCGTGCATCGGCTCGTCCAAGGCCAGGCCTTGTAGGCGACCTTGGGCGTCGCGCCGGAGTGGCAACGTGCTCAGGAGGCTGGCCGCCCGCTGGTTCGCGCGCCCAGGAGTCACTTGCCCGCGCACACGCAGGCTCTCGTCATCTGCCCGCGCCAGAAAGCGCAAGTGCGCGATGCGCACGCCGTTGACCTGAAAAGGTGTAGGGCTGCGCAGCCGCAGCCACCCCACCAAGGTGCGGTTGACTTCACCATCCAGATGGACGACGAGGTCCCGCACCCGCGTTTCGCCGTAGTCGAGCTGTCCGATCCGCACGCTGGCCTGCATGTCGAGTGGACCGCCCTGAGGACGATGGACCGACAGCTCCGCTTTTCCTTGCGCGAACAGTTCTTGGTCCTTGGCGCGAGCCCGCAGCCCCTCCGCCGCAACCTGGGCGGTGAGGGCAAATGACGCCCCCTCGCCCTTCCCGCGCGCGTTGACCGAGACCTGGGGTCCCTGCATGGACAGCGACGCCAGCGTCCAATGCGGGCCCTTCGTGCTCGCGTCCACGTTCAGGCTGTCGAGGCGCACGCCCGCCAACGCGGTCCCCGATGAGGCGAGCTTCAGCTCCAGTGTGGTTCCGCCCTGCAACGGCACCCCTCGGCCGGAGGCAAGCAAGCCCAGGTTGATGTCGCCGCGTGGAAGCGAACTCCCGATGGCCCGAGGGTCGAGTGACTTCAGCGTCAGCCGGGCCTCATACGAGAGCGTGCGCAGATCCACGTCCGCGGTGCCCTCGATCTCGCCCACATCCTTGGTGCCGGCCTGCAGGCTAAGGTGGGGCGTCTGCCGCTCGCCCTGCACGGAAAGCGCGATGGGAATGGCGCCTGCCTCGGCGAGGCCAGTCAGGCTGGCCGTCAGAGCGGACCGGATCTGCCGCTCGTCGACGTGAGTCTTCAGCGTCGCGTTCAACTCTCCGGTCCGGCCCTGAGCCGCGTACGCCAGAGCCAGATGCGTCGCCTCGACCTGCAGCTCATTTCGACGAATGGCCCCACTGGCCCGCACGCGGATGTTGCGCAACTCGGCCGTCGTGGTCCCGCGCTGGGAAACGAGCACGAAACCGTCCACGACCCGCAGAAGGTCCACGTGCAGGGCCGGCAGCGGGGCGGTGGGCCTGCGCGGCCGGACTGCGTGTTGCACGTTCCACGCGCCTTGGGCCGACTGGCTCACGTGCAGGACGGGCCGGTCGATGCGCAGGTGGTCAAGTCCGAGTCTGCCCCGTAGCAGCGACCACAAGTCCGGATCCACAAAGACCCGCTCGATGGACATGACGAACTGGCCATCCAGATCGTCCAGGCGCACGTCCTGCAGTACGACGGAGAATGGCAGAAAGCCGCCAAGTCGTCCGATGGCAAACCCGGGCATGGAGGTCTGGCCTGCCTCTACGACTTGTTGGCGGATCCAGTTCCGGCCCCAACGGGTGTTGGCCCAGGCCAGTCCTGCCAGCACGACGATGACAACGAAGCCAGCCACGCCCAGCAGCGTCAATCCGGCCACCCGAGCGGCTCTTCGCGGCAGCCCCACAGGGTTCAATGATCCAAACGCCGTGCCCAGCTACCGCGACCCGCTCGTGGCTCGCGCGCGGGCACGAGGGCACCGGTCGGTCCCATCCGGCAGGAACGGGTTACCTGCGCGTGACGGTTGCGGCCCTGCATCATTCGAGGCAACCCGCCTCGTGGGTGAACCTCTTGGCCGGCCGGCCGCCCGCTGAGACCGCGCCATGGTGGGGGCGCCAACGCGGGTGAGGCCCTCGGGTCACTCACCCGCGCAACGCGCGAGCTACTTCTTTTGGAGTTTGATCGCCGGCAGATCCTGGACGGTCAGCGGCTTGCCGTTCGGCTTCGTCACGTTGTTCGCCTTGAGGTCGAACGCCACGATGTCCAGATAGTCTTGGTCCGTGAGGCTGCCCGGCTTCTGCAGCGGCATGTGCTGCTTGATGAAGGTGTAGACGTTCTCAGCGGTCGCCATGTGCGGCAGGGCACCGGGGCCCGCCACCGGCGGCACTCTCATTCCGGCGTAGCCTTTGATGCTGTCCGGCACGCGTCCCCCATGCCCATCCGCGCCGTGGCATTCGGCGCAGTTGGCCGCGAACACTTTCTGTCCTCTTTCCGCCTGCTCCGCGGTGTACGCGAACGCCGCCGCCGCCACGGCCACCCCGACAGCCAACGCTCCGAGACTTATCACGGTGCGCATTCTCACCTCCGATTGTGTGCGAATGCCAAGATGGGTCCACGCCCACGACGAGCAACCGGGACGAGCCGGCGTCTCGGGCGCCAGGAATCGTCACCGCGGTGGTTTGGGCGGCGGCTTCACGCCGGTTCGACGTGTCACGTCCGCGCCGTGTGGCCCGTTTGGAAAACAGACGAAGTACGCCTGGGCGCGGGCGCGGGCATCGCCGAGCCAGCCCATATTGAGCAGCGCATCAATGGCGAGAACGGCGCGCTCTTCGGCGAACGGGGATTGGGGAAAGAGCATTTCCCCCTGTTCGGCCAGCGCCACGGCTGAGGCGGGCGCGGTCTTGACCAGGTCACGGAGCTGAGACATGAGCGCGATCTCATCCGGCGACACGGATGCGGGTTTCGACCTGCCATCCGTTGGGACCCGCCGGCCACACTCGGCGGCCGCGGCGTCGACAGGCGATCGCAGCTGGACCAAGGTCGGCTGCTCGACGGGAGGCGCCGATCGCGTGCAGTTGCACGCAGCCGCGCACAAGACCACCACCTTCGCCACTGGCTTCATCCCGACTCTGCGCAAAGCATGGCCCGCATTCCTCGTCAGTCAATGGCGCGGGACACACGGCAGCGCGCCTCCAGGGATCGCCGGATAGTCGTGCGCTGGCCTGCGATTCACGAATCCCGGGACGAGCACAAGGCGAAGCGCCCACGGCGCGGCGAGCAGAGGCTGCCTGCCGGCGCGGGGACGCCTGAGCCGCTTGCACGCGGACGTGACGACGTATAGTTGCCGCTCAGCAGCCCTCCCCTCGGAGGGGCTTTGCCACGCTGCACTGAATTCTAGCCGGAGGAACCATGCGCTCGAAGCTACTGCCACCACTGGTTCTGGGTGTCGCCTTCGCGATAGTGGGTTGCGGGTCTGACGACAGCTCGGATCCGAATGCGGGTTCGGGCGGAAACGGGCCTTCCGCCGGCGGGAACAGCGTCCCGAGCGGGGGGGGTGGCGCCGGCGGTGGCGGCGCCGTCGCAACCGGGGGTTCGAAAAACGGCGGCATCATCGCCACGGGTGGTTCCTCCTCCGGGGGCAAGCCGAGCACCGGCGGCTCCGTAACGGGCGGCTCGGCCAGCGGCGGCAACCCGGGCACGGGTGGAACTACCACGGGCGGTACCACGACGGGCGGCGCGGCCAGCGGCGGCACGACCGGCGGCGCCGGGGCCGGCGGCACCGCAACGG
>JAEXQJ010000006.1 GCA_023438785.1 Pseudomonadota bacterium | reverse complement strand
ACTTCATTCGACAACAACCGTACGCAGTAGACGAGATCTTCCGTCAGAGCGTCTCGGGCTTTGCCCATCTCGAGCGTTGCGGAATTCTGCACCGAGACGTTAGGCCTGGCAATCTGATGGTTCGCTCGGATGGAACGGTCAAGATAATCGATCTCGGGTTCGGGAAATTGGTTGGGAGCCTCAACGATTTCGATAAGAGCATCACGCTCAACTGGTGGTGTGAGCCGCCCGACGAGTTCGGGCAGGACAAGTACGATTTCGGAACGGAGGTCTATTTTGTGGGCAAGTTGTTCCAGAGACTGCTCGCGACCTCCGGCTCCGGTGGATTTCGGTATGGGGAAACGCTGGACCGCATGTGCATGCCTGATCCGGACGCAAGGATGAGGACCTTCTCCGAGGTGGAGCAATCCATTCAGGGGCGACAGTTCGTCGATGTCGGCTTCACAGACGCTGACATGAAAGCATATCGGGCATTTGCCGATGATCTGGCGGCGCTAGTCACCAAGATCGCGGACTCCGCGAAGTACATCTCCGATGCAAGCCAGGTCGTAACGCGGCTTGAGGAGGTCTACAGGAACGTGATGCTCGAAGAGTACGTTCCCGATCCGGCCGTTGTCACCCGTTGCTTAATTGACGGGACCTATTACTACAGGAGAACTCGACTGCTACGCGTAACCATCTTGAAGGAATTCCTCGCCCTCCTAAAGAACTCAGGCGATGAGAAGCGCCGAATCATAATAGGAAATCTCCACTCAAGATTGAATGCCGTGCAGCGGTATGCCGACCATACTGCCCTGCTGCCTCCACCTGATGACGATATTCCTTTTTAACGGGTGCGCTGGCCAGGCGGTTCGGTCCAGTGATCCAGCCGGCTTTCCCCGTTGGCAAGCTCGCTGGGCGAACGACGCGATCCCCCCGGGCACTGGCGTGACCCCGGCCGGCCCAGGTGCCGCAGTGACCGGTCAGGCGGAGGCGGAGCGGGCGGGGATTGTTGGGGTCCGGCAGGCAGTCGATCGGCGTGGTTTCGTTCCTCCTGCGCCCCGGAGGCGTCCGGCTCGGCGGACAAGGGTATGCAGATGGAAGCGGGTTTGAGTGGAGGGGTGCTGGGCATCTGTATCAGGTGATGAGGCGGGCCTTGATTGGCGGCTATCTTTTCGTGGTGCACGCGTTGTTGGGCGTGGCGGTCGTGAAGACGGATCTGGTCGCGCGCATCGCGGCCAAGGTGGGGTTGGGCGGGGGCTGGACGGGGGAGGAGGAAGCGATGATCGTGCGCATGCGCGAGGTGCAGGCGCGCATGGATCCGGCGGTGCCGGCGGGGGCGACGATCTTTCTGGGCGACAGCCTCACCGTGGGGCTGGTCACCGCGGCGTTGGCGCCGTACACGGTCAACTACGGGATCGGTGGCCAGCGATCTGACCAGCTCATCGAATCCATGGACATCTACGAATCGATGGGGCGGGCCGGGCGCGTGGTGATCACGATCGGCACCAACGATCTGCTGCAGGGGCAGGAGGCTGGGATCGAGGGTCGGTATCGGGCGATGCTCTCCAAGATTCCGGGGGGTACGGCGGTCGTCATGAACAGTGTTCCTCCGCTCGGGGATGTCGTGGTGGCAGGGCGAAGGATTGACGACGCCGACGTTCGCAAGGTGGTCGTGTGTGCGAGAGCGGTTTGCGAGGCGGATCGGCGCTGCCGGTTTGTCGATTCCCACGAGGCTCTGACGACATCAGGCGGGCCGAAGCCTGGCGTGTTGCTGGGCGACCACATTCATCTGTCGCCGATGGGGTATCGGCTTTGGATCCAGGCCATGCGGCCCGCTTTCGGGGGCCAGGCTGCTCGATAGGTGCGCGTGGAGATCCGGCGCACGGCGGTGCGCGTCCGGCCTACGCCATGGGGTCGGCGGGAGCGGGTCGCCGACCGGCGCGGACCGTGGAGACGGGGCTCTCGCGGGGCGATCTGCGCCGTGCCCACGCGACGGGGCGATGCCGGCACGTGGGGTTGGGCGGCGATGGGCTGGCGTGCACGGGGACATTCAGCAGGGGCCACCCCCGGAGTTGAGCTCAACGCTCATGACGTGGGGGTGAGCGGCAACGGGCTGGAGTTGGGCCCAGGTGAGTCGGGCTACGATGAGGTTCACCATCCAGAAGATCTCGGGGCGGATCGTGCCGTCGACTTGGATGATCAGGTCGCGCACGCACCGTTGCGCTGCCTCGTTTTCGGACTCCCAACGGGAGATGTAGCTGTCGTCCGCGAACCGGGCGAACGCCTGAGGATTGGGACCGAGAGTCGCTCAAGTTCGCCCAGATTCTGACGAGGTGGGCTGATGCGTTCGCCGCGGTGTGCGCCAGGGTTCGGCTCTCGGGCAAGTGCATGGTCTCTCCTCGACTCACGACTCGTGTAGGGCTGCATGGGGCTTGGCGTGCCCTCCTCGGCCTCGTGGTCGTCGTGGCGGCCGCTGGCTGTGTGGACCTCACGCCACCATGGGAGGCGGCGTTGGCTCCGGATGCCGGGACGGGCGTCAGCACGAGGAGTGCGCTGGTCGACGCGGGCGGCGCACCTGGGGATGACGCTCGCGGCGGCGTCATGGGCACGGCGGAGACGAAGGGCGATGCCACCCAAACATGCGGCCCGGAGGGCAAGCTCGATTCGGGCATCTGCTGGTATTGCGGGAGCCCGGGGGCGAGCTGTGCGGAAACGTGCAAGTCCCACGGCGGCGTCTCGTCGCAGGCGCCAAGTCACGTCGGCACGCCGGCTCAAGGGGGCTCCGTGGCCGAGTGCGCGCGGCTGCTTGGACTCTTCGGCGTGACGGGGCCGCTGCTCTCGCTTTCGCGCCGTGACGGGGCCGGCGTGGGTTGTCACATGTTCTCCGTCTCGGGAGCGGACGTCATCTTCTGGCTCACCTCGCCCGACTACCGCGACACCGCGGGGCTCTCGGGCGCGCGCATTTTGTGCGGCTGCTCGCAGTGAGCCTCCAGCCCAGCCAGACGCGACGGGGCGCGCGCGCTGCCCAATTCGCGACGGGCAGTGTTACTGCAGACATGAAGACTATCGGCTCGTTCCTGTGCTTGGCCTTTTTCGTCCTGTCCTGTGACAGCTCGGAAGGCACGCCCGCGGCTGGGGCGGCGGGCACCTGTGACCCACTGGCTTTCGCCATGCTGAACACCGCCCGCAGCGACGCCAAGGTGTGCGCCGCCACCACGGCGTGCATTGGGAGCAAATGCGCCGAGGCCGCCCAGGAATGCGCAGGACCTGACTACAAGGCCCAGAGCTACACGGGCACCTGTGGCACCTATTTGGACTGCGTGAAGGGCTGCCGCTGCGCCAAGGACTGCGTGGACGCGTGCGATCCCGGCACCCTCGACTGCGCCACCTGCCTCAGCGTCAAGCTGGGCCTGGGCTGCGTCCTGACCTGCGCGAGCGAGATCGCTTCCTGTGGGAAATAGGCATTCGCGGCCTCGCGTCGCGCCTTGAATGACGCGAGGCTGGCGCCAGAATTTCCTTGTGCATCTCCTCGACCGCGGTGACGTCATCGATATGCTGGAGGAGGCCATCACCTCGAAAGGGGTGCTGGCCGTGGAGCTGCGGTCGGCCAGGCACTTCACCGATCACGTGCGCGATCTGGTGACCCACGACGACGAGGATTGGGCTGTCTTCGAGAGCCACGAGCCCGTCGCGGTGACTGACATCCGTTCGTGCAGTCGGGCCGAGCCGATCGAGCCCACGTACGCCGGAAAGCTCGGCTGACCCGCGCCCTGCGCCGGTGAACGGGCAGTTCACCTGCTTCGATAGCCGGCCTGGCGCGTGAGCCAGTCAACCAGGGCCGCGCGTGTCTCCTGGCGGCGCGTGAGTAGGACGAAGTGGCCGCCCTCGAACTCGGTGTAGGTCGCGTGCGTGCGCTCGGCGAAGGCACGTGCCGTGCGAGCGGACGCCATGGTGTCGTGCCCGCCGTGCATGACCAAGGTCGGCAACCCGCCGGTGCCGCCGTTGGCCGGTGCTCCCGAGATCAGGATCAGCCCCTGCAGCGATGAGGCGAAACGGGACACGAGCGCGCTGGCCCCCGCGGCGCCGTTCGAAAGCGCGGCCAAAAAGACGAAGACGACGACGACGACGACGCGCCTGATGCCGCGTGACTTCAGCTCGTCAAGCGTGGCGCGCAGGATCCTCTCGCCGCCTTCGTCCTGCCAGTGTCCGTCGAAATTCGTGCCCGGGCAGATGGTCAGAGCGCCGCCGTCCTCCTTGGCGCAATCCAGTGGCACATTTTGCTGTCCCATCTCGCTGTCGTGTACTATCGAAACCCGATGCCGACGAGGCGATGGGGCCCGCGGCAGTCGAAGCAGTGGACAGAGGACAGAGAGGAGAAGCGCTATGAAGACGGCTTGGAAACTCGTGGGTCTGCTTATGCCGGTGGTCGGTCTGTGGGGGTGTGGAGCAGAAGAGGGTGCCGTGGAAGCGAAGGCGGCCAAGCAACAAACCAGCGTCGAGTCCACGCAGCAGGCGGTGCTGGGCAGCTATGAAGGCTGCCGCGGCAACGCGTTCGCCGTGTGCGCCGAGAACGTGGATCCCAGCTACTACTACAATCACTCGAGCTGCGAACGGAACCCGGTCTGCGACGGCGAGTATTACTCGTGTGATGAGGCCTGCCCCGCGCCTACCGCCAGCGAGACACCGAACGTGCACGTCGTGGCCGCGGGCAGGGTCTCGCCCACGGCGGGCTTGCTCATCGGGTACGTGTGGTCGGCCGGCGGCACGGGCGGTTTCGTCAGCAACTCGGTCTATGGCAGCTCCATCGACATCGCGGACAACTACCGCTGGAGCGCACTCACCCACGGAGTGGGCGTGAATGCGACCGGCCAGACGGACGCGCGCGTGCGCTGCTACACCTATGACGTGGAGTCGAGCGCGACCTCCAACGTTTCGGTCACGTGGACGAGCGGCTCGACGGCCACCTATGACTGCGACGGCGACAACCACAAGGACTGCTGGGTGACCGTGCCGGTCAACGACGGGTTCACGGCCACCTGCAATCTGGTCCTCGACGTGCCGAGCTATTGGGTGTGCAACTCCGGTTGGTACGGCACGAACGACGGGTGCGACTGCGGCTGCTATGCGGACGATCCCGACTGCAACGCGGGCGGAACCGAGGTTCCCCAGATTCCGGGCGAATGGCCGAGCTCGTGCGACTACTGCTGGGACAGCAACCAGAACAGGGTGTCCTGCGAGTAGGACCGTCCCGGGACGCGCTCCCGCGACGATGACGTGAAGAGCGGTCCCGACAGCAGAACCCGAGTGGCAAGCCTCGTTCGAGAGTGAATGCTCTGCGATCTCCGCGTTGACCCGCAACAACGCGGAGTCGATACTTCGCAAATGAACACTCGACGCCTCTTTGGCTGGCCACTCGCGGTTCTGTTGACATGTGCCTGCAGCAGCTCGGACTCGGGCCCCACGGGCGGCTCGGGTGCGGCGGGCGCGGGCGGCAGCGCGGGTTCCGCTGGCAAGGCGGGCAGCGCCGGCACGGG
>JAEXQJ010000420.1 GCA_023438785.1 Pseudomonadota bacterium | reverse complement strand
CCGGGAAAATCGAGGAAGGAGCACTTCTCGACGGCTGCAATCACCTGGGGCTTCCTTTCGGGGGAAGGAGCTTGCCGTCGTAGAGCGCCCGGCGGGCGAACTCGTCCTTCTTGCCCTGGTTCCACTGGCCCACCGGACGCAGGTAACCGACCACACGCGAGTAGACCTCGGTCGGACCGTCGCAGGTGGGACACCGTTCGCAGGAGCCCGCCAGATAGCCGTGTTCAGGACAGACGGAGAACGTGGGCGTGAGCGTGAAGTAGGGCAAGCGGTAATGCCCGCAGACCGTGCGCACGAAGGCCTTGACGGCCTCCGCATCCTCGACGCGCTCGCCGAGCCAGAAATGCAACACGGTGCCGCCGGTGTACTTGATCTGGAAGTCATCCTGGTGCTCCAGCAGCTCAAATGGGTCTTGCACGGCGTCCACCTGAGGCTGTGAGGAATTGGCGTAGGCCGTTGGGCTCGCGGCGGACAGCTCGGGGAACCGTTTGTGGTCGAGCATGGCCAGCCGGTAGCTCGCCCCCTCGGCCGGCGTGGCCTCCAAGTTGAACGGGATGCCGGTCGCATCCTGAAACTCGACCAGCCTCTTGCGCAGGTGATCGAGGACGGCAAGCCCGAAGCTCCGCCCTTGCGCGCCCAGCAAGCCCTCGCCGAGGAGGTTTTGCATGGCCTCGTCGAGCCCCACGATGCCAATGGTGGAGAAGTGGTTGTGCCAATAGGCGCCGAAGCGCTCCTTGATGGCGCGCAGGTAAAAGCGCGCATACGGGTAGAGCCCGCCGTCGGTGAAACGCTCAAGGAGCTTGCGTTTGGCGACGAGGCTGTCGCGCGCGACCTTGAGCAGGCCGTCGAGGCGCGCCAGGAAGTCCTCTCGGCCGTTAGCCAGACGTCCGAGGCGAGGGAGGTTCAGCGTGACCACGCCGATGGAGCCGGTGAGAGGATTAGCGCCGAAGAGTCCGCCGCCGCGGTGGCGCAGCTCGCGCGTGTCGAGGCGCAGGCGGCAGCACATGCTGCGCGCGTCTTCGGGCGAGAGATCGGAATTCACGAAGCTCGCGAAGTAGGGGAGGCCGTAGCGCGCGGTGGCGCGCCACAAGGGATCGAGGCGCGGATCGTCGTAGTCGAAATCCGCGGTGATGTTGTAGGTCGGGATGGGGAAGGTGAAGACGCGCCCCTTGGCATCGCCCTCGCTCATGACCTCCAGAAAGGCCCGATTGAACATGTCCATCTCGCGCTGGAATTCGCCGTAGGTGCGCGATTGCAGCCGGCCGCCGACGATCACGGCCTCGCCCTTGAGCCGCTCGGGTACGTTGAGGTCGAGCGTGATGTTCGTGAAGGGCGTCTGGAACCCGACGCGGGTCGCGACGTTGAGGTTGAAGATCCACTCCTGGAGTGCCTGCTTCACCTCGGTGTAGCTGAGGCCATCGTAGGCGATGAACGGCGCGAGGAGGGTGTCGACGCTGGAGAAGGCCTGCGCCCCCGCCGCTTCACCCTGCAGGGTGTAGAAGAAGTTCGCCGCTTGGCCGAGGGCGGTGCGGAGGTGTTTGGCAGGTCCGCTCTCGACCTTGCCGCCCGCGCCCCGGAAGCCTTCGCGCAGCAGGTCCCCCAGATCCCAGCCGACGCAATAGACGGCCAGCAGGTTCAGGTCGTGGATGTGCAGATCGCCCGACTCGTGGGCCGCCCGCACCTCGGGCGAGTAGAGCCGTTCTAGCCAGTACTTGCGCGTGACCTCGCTGGAGATGTGATTGTTGAGCCCCTGCAGGCTGAAGGCCATGTTCGCGTTTTCCGCGACCTGCCAATCGCTCTTGTCGAGATAGGCATCGACCAGGGCGAGTTGGCCGGCCGAGTGCAATTCGCGCAAGACGCGGTGTTGTTCGCGGTAAAGGACATAGGCCCGCGCGGCACGGCGGTGCGGGGAGGCGATGAGAACCTCTTCGACCACGTCCTGGATGCCCTCGACGGTGGGCTCCGTGGCGCTGGTCGCGGCCGCGATGGCGAGAACGCGACGGGAGAGGGCGCGCGCCTCCTCCTCGCCGAACTCGCGGGTGGCTCGGCCCGCGGCCAAGATGGCGCGCTCGATGCGGGTGGCGTCGAAGGGCTCGCGCGCGCCGTCGCGCTTGACGATGCTATCGAAGACCACGGGAAGAGAAGTCGCGGGAACCGACCTCTCGTTGATGACGTCGACCTTCATGGCTGTTTCTCTCCTTCTCCGGGCAAAACCCACGCAAGGAGGGGCGGCGCCACGAACGCTTCTGAGAGCGCTGCTGAAGTCCCGTCCCTCGCCCCCGCGGGCGATCGCCGCGCGACAGGCCGAGGCGGAACCGTGCCGTTCCGACCTTCAGCCTCCCGCGAGGCAAGGTTCGAACCGGCGTCGGTTGTCTCTCCTTCGCCAGACGCTGGCAGGTCTTCGGGCTCGCGAGCCTTCCGGCGTTTCCGCCGTCTTCCTCGGCTTCGCCGCTTCCCAGCCTGGGTGGCCAGTGCATGTGGCGGGCCTCGTTCTCGCTTACCGCTGCGGGGCAGCCCCGGATTTCCACCGGGTTCCCTCATGGCCTAGGGCATCTTAGGCACCAGCGCGGACCACAACATATGGTGGTCGGTGAGTTGCAGTCAAACAATATGTTGTGGAAGCGGCAGTCGGGGCTGCCCCGTCGGACCGCGGCGAGGTTCACGAGGCTGGGAGGAAGTGAAACTCGCCTTGCGCAACATGGTGCAGGTTGCAAGGGTCGTGCGTGAGTCCCGGCCGTGAGCGCCGAGCGGGCTCACGGCCGATTGAGTCGGGACACCGGGGCCGCGAACGCCAGGTGGCCTACTCCAGCCGTTGCCCCGTCGTGGCGGGAACGACCTTCCCGTATTTGACACCTTTGGTGCTCACCAGGCTCTCGCCCATCGCGATGATCTCGCTCGCGCGTCCGCGCAGGATGAGCACTTCGAGGCAGTTGTGCGCGTCGAGGTGCACATGCACCGACGATACGACTGCCTTATGGTGCTCGTGCTGCACGTGGGTCAGCTTCTGCGCCAGGCTGGAGGAGTCGTGGTCGTACACCAGTGAGACCACGGCGACCTTCTCGTTCGCATCCTTCTCCTGCCGAGACCACTCATCCTGTACGAGTTGATCTCGGATGAGGTCGCGGATGGCCTCCGAGCGATTGGCGTAGCGCCGCTGCTTGATGAGGCGGTCGAACTTGGCGAGGAGGTCCCGTTCCAGCGAGATGGCGGTGCGTTCCAGCATGTATCGAGCACTAACCCGCCCGAAAGCGCCGAGCAAGCGGGCCCGTGAGCCATCTACGAGGACGACGCGTCGGTGCGCTCCGTCCTACTGATGAGCCGAAGCGCGGCCAGGCGCATGGCCCGTGCAGAGCGCGGCCACCTCGTCGAGAACCGCCTGTCGCCCGCGATCTCCTCTCGTCCCCTCGATGCGCCGCAGTGCCGCGGCAGGCAACGGCAAGGGACGTGTCGGACGATCGCCGACGAAAACCGGTTCGCCGAAGGTGAGCGAGGCCACCGCCTTTTTGAAGACGAGGCCGGAGTTGGGAAGGAGCGCCTGCGTGTTTTCGAGCCTCACCGGGAGGACGACGGTGCCGACCAAGTAGGGGTACACGGACGCGAGGAAGGGTCCCGGCCGGCCGTCGAGGGATCGTGTCCCCTCGGGAAAGAGGGCCAGCACCCGTCCCTGGCTTTGAAGGCGCCGCGCTTGGCGGAAGGCACAGCGGTTGATGCGGCCCATGAGCTCGTTGTCAACCGGGGTCTCGTTGATGTCGCGCGGCGAACACACGAGGAGCGAGCCGAAGAGGGACAGCGCCGGGCGGGCGAAGGGCGCCTGCGAGGCGAATCGACCGACGAGGAACACGAGACGTTCCGCCAGATCGCGGCCGGTGCGCGACGCCAATCGCAGGGCCCAGGAAATGGCAGGCGCGTCGATGTGGCTCTGGTGATTGGCGACCAAGGTAATCGGGCATCGCCCGACCAGCGGCGCCAGGCAGTTCAGGTTCAGCTCGCCTTCGATGGTGACGCATTTCATGAGGGGTTCCAGGAACTCCAACATGAACGCACTCGTCTCGGGATCGCCCTCCGTGAGGAGCGAGGACGCCGTCAGCGCAGACGGATCGTCGAACGCGCGCAGCGCCTCGGGAGCGGGAATCTCCCGCGCGAGACGGACGAACCTCTGTACGAAGTCATGGGCGCGCTTTCGGGAAAGCCCCACCCGCTCCAGGAATTCCGCGTTCGCGAGGAACTGGTGTTCCCACTGATCCGTGGCGCGTCGTCGGACGGCGGCCTGCCTCGTATCAGGCGCCATGGCGGCCTCCGGCATTTTCCGCGCGCACCCAGGCGATGGTGTCGGCCAGCGTTTCGCACACCGGACGGGCGGCGTAACCCACTTCATGGGACCAGCGCGACGTGAAGCCCCAGTGGCGTGCAGCCATTTCGGCTACCACCGGGTCGGGCAGCCAAGGCGCTTTGGCAAACCCAGAGGCGTTGCTGGCCAATCGGGCCAACGAGACCACCACCCATGAGGGCAGCCGCCATCGCGGCGGCCTCACCCCCGCCAAGTCAGCGCACAGACGACAGAAATCGGTGAGTCGGCAGCTCGTCCCGGCGAGGTGGTAGATGGGCCGTGGCGTGGGCATGGCGAGGATGCCCGCAATGCCCTGTGCCACGTCTCGCACATCGGCGAAGGCGATGCCTCCGTTCGTGACGAACCGTTGCTGCCCCTGAGCGATGCGCCTGAGCAGGGCCGTGGAACGGCCGCGGTGGTCGCCCGGACCGATGAGCACCGGCAGCCGCACGATGATGAGCTCGACACCCAGCCTCGCGGCCAGCTCACGGGCCATGATCTCAGCCTGCATCTTGGATCTGTAGTAGGGCCAGTCTCTGACGACGCTCTGGCAATAGGGAGAGTCCTCGTCGGCCATCTGGTCGGGCGTGGCGAAGCAGCCCACGGTGCCGGAGGTGGAGACGAAGAGCAGCCGTGCCTTCGACGCCGCGGCCAGGCGGACCATGGCCAGCGTGCCATCCACGTTCGTGCGGTACACCGCCTCCGCTTCGCGACGGCTGTGTCGGACCAGCGCCGCCAGATGGACGATGGCGCCGACTCCATGCACCTGGATCGACCAGTCCGCGACGTTGCCCAAGGTGCCGATCACGGGTGTGGTCGTGGCCGGTGGTGTCTGGAGCGAGGCCCAGGCCGCTTCCGTCCGCACGAGCGCCAGTCCGCGCGGCAGCAAGGGCAGCAGGTGTCGCGCGAGGAAGCCCGTCGCTCCCGTCACCAGCATGCGGTCATGAGTCTCCTCAGACATGCGCCGCTACCGAGCCGGGGAGGGACGCCCGCCGATAATGCCTTGCGGGTCCACCGCGGCTCGCGCGCCTGCCCGCCAGCCCAAAGCCGCATCACTCATGACCCTGGGCAGGAACTGGCGCCGCAGATTACCCACGCCGTGGTGGTGGGAGAGCGAGCCGCCGGCCTTCAGGATCTCGTCTCGGGCCGCGTTCTCGATCTCGTGATAGACGCCGCTCGGGTTGTCCACGCCCTTGTAGTACATGCCGAAGTAGAAGTAGACGCACACACCCGTTGCGTGGATCTGGGTCACGCGCGCGGTGACGAAAGGCCGACCGGGCAGCTTGCGCGCGCTGTGCTCGTCGGCGATCCGCTTCTTCACGCGCTCGATCAGGGCCAGCGCATCGGTCCACGACACCGAGGTCTCGAAGGATTCGGCGATCAACCAGTGGTTCAGTATCCAGTCGCGAATGTAGGCGATGCCGTAGGTGAGCATGTAGCCGCGACGGCCGTTGGACGAGCCGCCAGGGAGCCCGCCGTGCCGCTTGGCCAGCGCGTAGACGTGGCGCTGCTGCGCCTTCACCTCGTCCTGCCCACCCTCGAAGACCAGCGTGCAGGCCACCATCTTGTCGAACGCGAAGCCTTTGACCCGCGTCACGTACCACTTCTCGAACGCGCTCTTGAGGGTCCGCAGGCCCGTGCCCTTGGGCTTGATGACGAAATTGATCTGGAGCTGCGGGTTGTCCACCAGCCGCACGCTCGCCGGAATGGGCCCGTTTCGGGACAGGTCGTACATGAACGCCAAGCCGTGTTCCATGTCCGGCAAGAGGATCGAGCCGTACACCTGCGCCTCGGGCAACGGGAAGATCTTGACGATGGCCTCCGAGATGATGCCGCAGGTGCCTTCGCATCCGAGCATCCAGCGGCGCACGTCGCTGCCCGTTGATACGCGCGGCAGCGCCTGTGCCCACGCCAGGATCCCGGTCGGCGTCACCACGCGCATGTCGAGCACGATGTCTTCGATGTTTCCGTATCGGTTCTTCTTCATGCCGCTGGCATGGGTGGCGATCCAGCCGCCCATGGTGGAGAACTCGATGCTGTCCGGCTCGTGGCCGAGGGTGAATCCGTGCTGGGCCAGCTGCGCGGTCAGGTGCCGTCCCACGGCGCCGGCTTGGATGCAGGCCATGCCGTTGGCCGGGTCGATCCACTTGATGCGGTTCATGCGGCGGAGGTCCACGGCCACGATGGGGCGGGGCTCGTCCGCCGGACAGGCCAGGGCCTCGTTGACGCTGGTGCCGCCACCATACGGCTGGAGCACCAGGTTGCGCTCTCCGGCCAGCTTCACCAGTGCGACCAACTCGTCCTCGCCAGCCGGGAAGACCACCACGTCAGGGATGCGCTCCAGACGACCGTACTTGATGGCGTACATCTCTGCTTGCGTCTGTCCATGGCCGCGACGCAGCCGTTGGACAGCATCGACGGTGAGGTGTTCCCCCACGACGGCGCGCAGCGCCTGCAGCAGGCGCTCGTCCGCGCGCGAGGCCGGGATTTCCGCCGGATAGCGTGAAGGGTTGGTGTCGCGGGCGCTGATCTCGGCGTCGAAGACAGAACACACCCAGGGCAGAAAGGAGGGCAACTCATGTCCGGAGAGCAGGTAGCGGTTCCCTTCGAGGACGACGTGTCCGGCAGGGTTGATGACGAACCGAGTGTCGTCGAATCCCCAGACATGAAGACTCTCCTCACCGTCGTCAGTCACCGGCGGCCCCGGCTCGAAGCGTGCCGGCGCCTGTGCATGTGAAAAGCTCTGAACGCTTGGCGAATGACGTGACATACGTGGACCTCGCGTCTCTTGAAAAGTTGAGTTCAAGGCAAGTCAGGGCCTTGAGAGCCCTGTTCAGAAGATGGCCTTGAGGAGGCGAAGCGCTCCCTGGTCCCAGGCCACGCGATGGGAGACACCGCTTTGCCTCGCGAGTCGCGGCTTGTTGTCGAGGTACCAGCGGTAGTTCCGCAGGAGGGCGTCGCGGTTCGAAAAGCGCGGGTGCCAGCCCAGCTTCTGCTCGGCCCTCTCGGTGGATACGAAGCTGTCCTTGTGCGCTGTCTCGTAGACCCACTTGTAGAGCGGAGAGAGATGCAGGAGCTCGAGGGCGCGGAGAGCCCAGATCACCGGGGCCGCGGGGAAGCAGACGACCCGCTTGCCGAAGCCCGCGGCGTCCAGGACGGCCTGGTAGTCCTCGCGCAGAGAGCGGAACTCCTTGGCGCCGACGTTGAAAGTGTCATTGGCCTGATCCGCGGGAAGCGTGAGACAGAGGTGGATCGCTTCACAAAGATCCTCGACGTCCAGGAGCTGGTACAGGTTCTTGCCCGAGCCGGTGAGGGGAAAGTTGTGCCCCTCGGATGCCCACTCGTAGAGCATGGCGAAGACGCCCAGCCGCTCGGGCCCGATGAAGGACTTGGGGCGCAGCACCGGAACCACGAGCCCCTTTGCGCGGAACTCCTCTGCGATTTCCTCGGCCTGAATCTTGGCCTTGCCGTACGGGCCCACGCCGTCCTTCTTGTCGTCCTCGAGCAGCGGGTGGTGGTCGGGGATGCCATAGACCGCGGTCGTCGAGATGTGTACCACGCGCCGAACGCCGTGCTTGAGCGCGGCCCGCATCACGTTCCACGTCCCCTCGACCTCGGTGGAGTAGATGTCGGCGGCAGGATAAAGAGGCAGCGCGGCCGCGGTGTGCACCACCGTCTCAACCCCATCCATGGCACGGTCGACATCAGCACGCTTTCGAATGTCGCCAGATAAGGCGGTGATGCGGTCGACCTCCGGGTACCTGAATGGCGCGACGTCGAGACTGGTGATTTCCCAGCCACGCGCCAGCAAGGAGCGGATCAGGTTGATACCGAGGAAGCCCGAGCCGCCCGTGACGAGGACCCGAGTCGAGGAATCGTTCTTCTTGCAAGTATTACGAACGGCCATTTCGTACTACGTCGATAGCGAAAGCTGCGCTGGCTGTCAACATGAACGTAGTTGCGGTTCACTTGGCGACCGCGTGCGTTCCCGCGGACGCCCGCCAAGGCCACCTACGCTGCCATCTTGGCCATCAAGGCTTCCGCGGCGTCGGGGTGTCGTCTGCACTCGAGTAGTGCGTGCAGAATGATCGGCGCCACGATGGTGGCGTCCGACTCGATGACGAACATGGGCGTGGCCTCGGTGAGCTTGTCCCAGGTGATTTTTTCGTTGGGCGTGGCGCCCGAGTACGAGCCGTAGGATGTGGTCGAGTCGCTGATCTGGCAGAAGTAGGCCCAGGGGCGTACGGGCTGCCCGAGGTCGTGCTTGATCGACGGAACCACGCAGATGGGGAAGTCGCCCGCGATGCCACCCCCGACCTGGAAGAAGCCTACGCCTTGGCCGGTAGAGAGCTCCCGGTAGCGGTCGTAGAAGTCGGCCATGTACTCGACGCCCGACTTCACGATCCTGGGGTCGGACTCCCCGGTCTTCGCGTACGAGGCGAAGATGTTCCCGAACGTCGAGTCTTCGTAGCCGGGGACCACGAGCGGCAGCCCGGCTCGCGCTGCCGCCAGGAGCCAGCAGGCGTCGGCGTCGCCCTCGTACGCGCTCGGGTCGAGAGACTGGATGATCTCGTAAAAGTACTCATGCCAGAAGCGCCGCTCGCCCGTGAGGGTTGCGCGCTTCCACATCGGCACGACGATCTTTTCCACCGCCCGGAACGCCTCGTCCTCGGGGATGCTGGTGTCAGTCACCCGCCGCATGCGAGCGGCCAGGATTCGCGTGTCGTCCTGCTTGGTGAAGTAGCGATAGTCGGGGAAGTCCCGGTACCCAGCGTGCGCGACCAGGCGGAAGAGCGACTCCTCCAGGTTGGCCCCAGTGACTGACATCCCGTGGATCAGGCCCGCGCGAATCGCCGGCGCGAGCGAGATGCCGAGTTGGGCCGACGACATGGCGCCCGCGACGGCCCAGAACATGCGCCCACCCTGGGCGACGTGCCGCCAGTACGCCAGGACCGCAACACGCGTGGCCCGCGCGTTGAAGTTGGTGTAGTTGCGGAGAACGAATTCGAGGATAGGAAGCTCAGTGTGGGGCATGACGAGACTCGTAGTTGCGGATGTTGAGGCCGAAGCAGCCTCCCCGCCGGGCGGACGCGTGGATGTCTCCTGCTCCCCGGCGACCGGCCTGTCGCGCGTGTTCTTTCTGTTGGCGTATTACGAACGACGAACTCGTAACACCGTAGCGCGTGCGGATCAAGGCGCAAGGATGAACACTGGCCGTTGCCGGGGCAGCACCCCGATCCTCGCCAGGGTTTCAGGCCAAGACCGGAGCGTCGCCGAGTTGGGCCGGAGCGATCGGCCCGCGGCCACAGAGGATGTCGCGACCACCAAGCGCGCGGGGGCTCTCACAGAGCCGGGAAACCTCGCTCTGCTTGGTGATGATGTGCGCCGTTGAACGCGGCGGCTTGGCGCGGCAACCGGAGCCGATAGGACCAGCCATGCCGACCAAGTCGCTGGTCCCTACTTAGCCATGCCGACCAAGTCGCTGGTCCCTACTTGTGGAGGCGCCGGGTACTGCCCCCGGGTCCGGAAGGGCTCCGTTCCAATCGCTACGTGCGTGTCTGGCGATTCGAGTCTCACTTCCGGGGTGGCCCGCCAGCGAGGCGTTCCGGAAGCCAGCCCTCCCTGTGTCTTGCGACCGAGCCGGAAGACGCTGCCCGGTCGCACAGCCCGCTAAATGTCCACTTGCCTAGGCCGCAGGCACCTCCTGGGTTCGTGGTCTAGTCGGTTTTTTAGGCCGCCAGAGCGAACGAGTTGTCGTTCGCGTTTCTTTTTTGCCCGTTTTTACGAGGCCTCGGGCGCCTCGGCACGCTATCGGAACTTCGCTAACTCCCGTCGAGACTGTTTCGCCCCCGTTGAATTGTTGGGGTCAAGTATACGTATCCGCGAAGAAAGACCCCATGTTAATGCACGGCGCTGCTGCCCAAAGGCAAATCAAAAAAACGCGCAAGCAGCGCCGCCCTAGGCGCCCTTGCGCGTTCTTGGATTTGCGCCTGGAAGCGCTTGCGGACTACTTGGCCTGCCGGTCTTCGAGATAAAAGACGGTGATCGCCAGGCAGTGGAACGCTTCGTCGGATGACTGCGTGACGATGGTGTCGACCACCTGGCACTGCGGATGCTCGCGAATCCATGCAGTGACCTTCTCGCCAAGGTTTTCGCGCTCTTGGGCCATGGTGGCCGAGAAGACCTTGACTCCGTTGAAGCGTGCCGTGGTGTGCGTCTGACTTTGCGCCATCGTAATTCTTTCCTCTCCGGTGTTCGGTCAGTGACCGATGACGTGAATGCTCTGCGGTCCCGGAGTGCTCCGCGTTACCACCAAAACCTATAACAGTGTTTCGGTGCCCACGGCAATCCCTACCACCCACTGCCGTCGTGCGCAACGCTGCGCTGGGCCCACGTCAGCGCTTGCCGGACGCAACCTGTTCGCGCAAGTCCAAGTAGTCGAGCGTCAGCGCGAACGCGAGCAGGTCCTCCAGGGCCGCCTGACCCTGCTCCTTGGCCACAGCTCGTCCCCAGCCCAGCAGGTCACCGCAGATGACCAGCGCGAGGCGGTTGGCTGTCCGGGCCAGGCTCTTGGTCCACGTACTCAGGTTGACCACGGCCTGGCCGCGCATGATGCGCTGACACGCTTCCGCTATGCGCGCGCGCGCTGTCGGCTCTAGGGCCGCAACGGTGGCCCAGGCCTGTTCGTCGTCGGGGCTCTCCGGGCGCAGCGAACCCCTCACTGTCGCCATGGCCGCTAGAAAATAGGGCCGCAGCTCGCCTCCCGAGCGTGAGGAACCGGCGAGTCGGCCCGGCGTCCCCAGGGCCAGGGCTCGGCCCAGTCGGAACCCGAGCTCCACGACATCGCTCGACTCAAGCAACGCCGGGCCGCAGAGCAGGGCCACCGGCTCCGTGTGGAGCAGGCTCGCCTGCGAGCCGAGGTCGGGCTGGCGCAAGACCAACTCGGGCTCCGCGACATTCAGCATCGCGCAGATGGCATGCAGGGTTTGGCGAAAGGCGGCCGGCTGCTCCTGCGGAATGACCGCGCCCCCTGGCCCCATATCCAGTTCCTCGGCTGGCGTGCTCGGGATCACACCGGCCTCGACCAAGAGCCCGACCAACGACTCGATCTCCGCCTCCTCTGGCCCGTACCCGAGCCGGGCCAGGGTGTCGTCGGGCAGAGGCGCCGGCGAGGTGCAGAGGCGGTGCGGCCGCGCCGCTTCTGCTTTGGCGCGCACGCTCTCATCGTCTGTTCCGCGCAGGACCAGGGCTGCCGTCGCGAGGGGGACAGCGTCGGGCCAGTTCTCCCGATACAGAGCCAGCAGCTTTTCTCCCGCTGCCCGGTGGTCCGGTCGCAACTGCCACTCGGCCGCCAGGGCGCGCGCCAACTCGCGCCAACGCGATGGGTCCTCGGCGTTGAGCGCGGCCGACTTGCGCAGCAGATCCACGTCCTCCGGCGCTAGACGGGCCGCCATGTCGTAGGCCACGCGAGCCGAGAGCCGATCGTCGAGCCGGGTCTCGTGAAGCGCGGCCAACTCGCGCCAGAGCCGAGCTCGCAGGGCAGGGGCACTCTCTCCCAGGTTGGCCACCAGTTTGCGAAGGAAGCGCTCCGCCTCGCGCGGCTCATCCAGGCGCGCGTAGGCCTCCACGAGCAGGTCCACCGTGTCCGGCTGGTCCGCATGGAGCTCCAGGCTGCGTTCCAGGAAGCGCCGGGCCGTGGCCGCATCGTTCTCGCAGGCGGCCAGGCGGCCCAGCATGGTGTGCGCCTCGGCCAGGTCGGGATCGAGCTCCAGCGCATGCTGGAGGCCTTCCCGCGCGGCCTGGGCTTCGGATGGGCCGCGCACCAAGAATCGTGCCCAGGCCCAATACGCGTGATAGAGCGCCTGGTCGGGCCGGGCGCGCACCGCGCTTTCGAATCTGGGCAGGGACAGCTCGGGCGTCGGGGAATTGAGCAGACTGACGGCCTCACCGAACGCCAACTCCGCGCCCAGGGGATCGGTCTCCGCGGGCTGCGCCGGCGCCAGCGACGCGTCGTAGGCCTGGCGCGATGTGGGATCGGTGAGGGTTTGGCTCGCCCGTTCGATCGCCGCGCGGATGGTGTCCAGCTTGGCGCTGTCCTCGGGTGACAGATCGATGCCCTCCACCACCTCGGGGGCGAATCGGGCGGCCATGCGCTCGGCGGCCTCCCGGATATCGTCGCACGTGGCGGACTGAGGCACCTCCAGCACATCGTAGAGCGGCTTGCCGTGCACGGTCAGATAGGCCCGCAGAACGGTCTGGCGAAACGCCTCCGCGGGCGAATCGGACGGCGTCGCGGCCGTGCCGGAGGCATCGCCCGCTGGCTCGAACGCGCGCCATGCGACCACCCCCGAATCGACCTCTGCCTGGGGGCGAGCGAAGGCGCTGTCCTCGGTGAACGGCCGTGGGGTCGAGGAGCTGTGCGCACCCTGGCTGAACAGCTCCTCGCCCGCATCCAGGCGAATGGAATCGAACCGGCTGGCGATCTCGCTGCCCAGTTTCTCGAGGGAGAAGGATGCCTCCCAAAGGTCGCTTTGGGATTCGATCGGCGTGCCGGCCGAGACCTCTCCCAGTTCCGCCAACCCGGTTTCGAGCAGGGCGTCGACACCCGCGATCACCGTTTGCGCATCCTCACGCAGGGCCAAAGAACCCACGCTCGGCTCGCTGGCCAGCAGCGGACTGATTTGTGCCCCGAAAACGCCTTCGAATGAAGCGCGGTATTTGTCGAAGCGACGCGTGAGCTGAATGGGCTTATCGCCGTCTTGATCGAACCGCCCCACCAGGGCCTCTGGCGTCGCGCTTCGAAACAGCCCCATGAAGACGGTCCTCGCGGTGTCGAGGTTGTGCTCGATCACCCTTTCGCCGAAGCTGTCGCCCGGGCTGAAGGCCCACGTGCCCTCGTTCCAGCGCAGGCAATCCACCACGCGCTTGCGCGCCTGTGCCGCCAGACAGTCCAGCACCTCCTCGGGTGAGAGCCATCCCAACTCGATGAGGACGGCCCCCATCTTGTGCCCACGGGCCTTGGTCTCGGCCAGCAGGTACGCCAACTGGCGCTCGTCGATGACCCCCTTGTTGCAGAGCAGTGTTCCCAGCGCCTCTTGGCGGAGGTTGGAGTCGGCGGCCACCACTTCGCCGTTCCTGAGGAAAATCTCTTTCCGCATCTTGCCGCGCGCGATGGCCAGCGTGCCCGTCGTGCCCGCGTCCGCCAGTTCGAAGATGAGCCGGGGAATGCGACGCTCGGCCAGGGAGCCCGAACCGGCGGTCTGACCGGACAGAGCGGTCGCCGTGTGCGCGACGGCGCCGGGGTGTGGAGGACTGAAGGGCGGCGCGGCCGTGGCTTGGGTTCCGTCGGATTGTTCACGGGCCTCAGGCGGGGAGCCGTTCTCGGGTCCTGCCTTCGGCTCAGCGGGGATTCGGGACAGGATGGCTTCAGCCAGCGCCGCGGCGGATGCGGGTCTGCGCACGAAGGCCGCCCCGACCTGCGCCTCCAGTTCGGCGGGCACGCGCGGATCCTCGTTGGGCCCCGAGAGCACAACCAGCCCCACCTCCCGGCCAAAAGGCGCCTCGCGCACGGAGCGGCAGAAGGCGAACCCGTCCATGCCGGGCATCACCAGGTCTGTCACCACCAGCTCAGGGCGCTCCTTGACGAAATACGCCAAGCCCTGCTCACCGCTCGCGGCGTGCAGAATGCGAGCCGTCAGCGGGCGCAGGCGCGGCTCGGCGAGGATCTGCTGCTCGATGACCTTCCGGGCGACCGGATCATCATCGACCAGCAGAATAGTCATTGGCATCGGTTGTGGAGCTCTGAGTGGCCGCCGCCAGCGGCCGGGGACCTACTTCTGGTTTTCGGTGTTGAGCACGCTGGGGATTTTGGACTCGTCCTGGGTTGATTCGGTCTGTGCTGGCAGGGCGGCGGTCGCCTTGGGTACGGGTCCCAGACCCATCTTTGCTTTCAGCTCGTCAAGAGCATTATCGGTACCTGCGGTCCCCGACTCGAGTGCTTTGAACTTTTGTTGCAACGTGTCGCCGGTCAGCTCCGCGCCCAGGTCGGCCGAGGCCTCTGCCTCTGCCTCGATCTGGTCGACCTTCTGCGACATGCGATCGAAGGTGTCGAAGGCGCTGGTGTCGGACAGGCCCTGCAGGGTGTTCTGAATCGCCTTCTGGGCCTCGGCGCGCTTCTGTCGAGCGACGAGGATGTTCTTCTTGCGCTTGGCCTCTTCGATCTTGTCGTTGAGGGTGCGGAGCTGTTCCTTCAGCTTCTCCACCGCATCCTTCTGCAAGCCGGCCTGCTTGGTGAACTCGGTGAACTGAGCGTCGTGCTCGCCTTTGCGCTTGAGCGCCTCGCGCGCCAGGCCGTCGTCGCCCGCCCGCACCGCCAACATGGCCTTGCGCTCCCACTCCTTCGAGAGCTCGCTCTGTTCGTCGCGCTGCTTCTCCAGCCGTTTCTGGTCAGCGATGGAAACCGCTACCTGCTTCTTGGCCTCGACAAGCTGGTTTTGCATGTCGACGACGATCTGATTCAGCATCTTCTGCGGGTCTTCCGCCTTTGAGATCAGATCGTTGAGGTTCGACTTAATGAGGGTGCCGAGCCGCGAGAATATTCCCATGACCGATGTTCCTTAGCGTCGTTCGAAAAATCGTTTCGGGTCAGGCCGCTGCGCGATACTTCGAGAGCGCAGGGTAGTGTTTGGTGATGGCCAAGCCGATGTCCTCGACCACGGCCTGGAACTCGCTGAAGTCTAGATCCTCCAGAGGCAGGGAAGCGGTGATGACCACGGCCTCTTGTTCGATCCCGAAGGCGCCATGGACCATCTCGGTGGCGTTGAGTCGAAGGAGCGTCTCGAAGAGCGCCTCCCTCTTGCTGCGGGGCAGGTCCATGACCTTGAGGCGAAACACCACGACGGGCCCGGCCAAGGAGACGAACAGGTTCTCGAACCCGTTGTCCTTGATGCGCCAGATGTCGTGTCCCAGATCGTCGTAGGAGGTCCCCAGCTTGAGCAGGTAAGACTCGATGTCCTCTCGGGTTTTCATCGCATGCCTTTCACGCGGCCACCTTTCCCCCGCAGAGCGAACCCGGGGTGCCGCAAATCGACACAGCGAGGGTAGACGATCCCGGTCCCTCGGACAAACGAGATTGGCGATCCGCGCCTGTACCCGGCCGTTCGGGCGCCGTCGGCCGGTCTTCGAGTCGATGATTCGCCGACTCGACTTGCCACGGCGGTTGAAGGAACGGCGCACCTGTGGTACCGGATGACGGCTTATGTCCGTCGATCCGACCAATCTGCCGCGCCACGTTGCAATTATCATGGACGGCAACGGTCGCTGGGCCCAGGAACGTGGTCTGGCTCGCACCGAGGGTCACCGACGCGGGGCGATCTCCGTGCGGGAGGTCGTTCGTCAGGCGCGCGAGACCGGCATCAAGGTCCTGACCCTGTACGCCTTCTCGGCCCAGAACTGGAGTCGGCCCCCGGAGGAGATCTCGGTCCTCATGCAGCTCCTCCGCGATTACTTGATCGAAGAGCGGCCCGAGATCATGGACAACGGCATTCGGCTGCTCGCCATCGGGAACGTGGACAAACTGCCGGATTTCGTGCAATCGCCGCTGAACGACCTCATGCGTGACTCGGCTCAGAACCGAGACATGACGTTGTGCCTTGCGTTGTCCTACGGAGGTCGAGAGTCGATTATCTCCACGACGCGGGCCCTGTGCGAGCGGGTTCGGCGCGGCGAGCTCACCCCCGAGGACATCACCGAGGAGTGCTTCCAGGCCGCCATGCAGACGGGGGCCTTGCCACAACTGGACTTGCTGATTCGTACCTCCGGCGAGGAGCGGCTCTCCAATTTCCTGCTCTGGGAATCCGCCTACACGGAGCTGTACTTCACCGACACGTACTGGCCCGATTTCGGTCGGCAAGAATTGCTCAGCGCGCTTGAGTCCTATCGGGGGCGTGAACGTCGGTTCGGCCGCACCCGGGAACAGCTGCGGAACCTAGGATAGCCGGGGGGGGACGCGCCGTGAATCCGGACCGTAGGAACCTGCTGGTTCGCATCGCGTCCGCGGCTGTGGGACTGCCCGTCATCGGGGCACTCGTGTTCTGGCAGGATTGGCGAGGGCTTGGCGGTCTCTGTCTTCTGGCCGCGTACCTTGGCCTCGTGGAATACGGGCGCATCATGCTGCGCGACCGACCGCGCGCGGAGCGTGGCGGTCTAGTCCTGGTCGGCCTCGGCCTCTATCTTGGCTTGGTTCTGGATCCCCAGCGTTGCTTCGCCTGGGCCGCCGCGTCCGTCTTGGCCACCTCGCTCATGCTGCTGTCTCGCGTCTCGGAGATTCCGGGCGCGGCCAACCGACTGACCGCCTCGGTCTTCGGGGTCTTCTACGTGGGCGGGCTGCTCGCGGCTCTGCCGCTGCTGCATCGCGGTGCGGGGGCCGGTTGGGTGGCCCTGGCCATCGCCGTTACGTTTGCCAATGACACGGGCGCGTACTTTGCCGGGCGAGCCTTCGGGCGGCACAAACTAGCGCCCGCCATTTCGCCAGGTAAGACGGTGGAGGGTGCTGTGGGTGGACTCGTAGCTGCGCTTACCGTGACATTGGTGGCGCGGGCCTATTTCCTGCCCACCCTCAGGCTCAGAGACAGCCTCATCATCGGCGTGGTGGCGAGCGTGGTTGGCCCCGCCGGAGATTTGGTGGAGTCGCTTCTCAAGCGGACGGGCGGCGTGAAGGACTCGGGCCGCTCCATTCCGGGCCACGGCGGCGTACTAGACAGAATCGATGCCCTTCTGTTTGTGTCCGCCTATGTCTACCTACATGTCACGCTGTTGAGGTAAGCCCAGGTGAAGCGGAGCCAGGGCCCCAGAAACGGCACAGCCCCCGCGGTTGTCCACGAGGGCTGCCGTGATCTTAAGCGAGGCTGGTTAAGCTTGGCTATCTATGTTAAGCGGTTGTCAGAGACAGCCGCGAGTACAGTCACACCGGCCGGAGCCGGCGTGTGGGAGGAGGAGCAACTCCCGGAGTCAGGGCCGCCGTTCGTTGCTTGCCCCGGACATAAGCAATGGTTGTGCCGGTCCGGATCGGAATCCCGCGATGGAGCCGATCTCATGGAAATTTCGAGGTTTTCATGCTATATGCGTCACGACAAGATGTCTCTTCGCGCACTGAGCACCATGACATTGGCGACATAGTCCGCGAGAGCAGGTCTCGGTTTTTCGCACTTCAACTCGTATCCCTGCCATGACCAACAGCTTCCTCGTCATCAACGCGGATGGCCCCGAAACCCGGGTCGCGCTGGTGGAGGACGGCCTTCTGGCCGAGCTCTACATCGAGCGCAAGCAGGAGCGGGGCATCGCGGGCAACATCTACAAGGGCCGGGTCGAACGCGTTCTGCCCGGCATGCAAGCGGCCTTCGTCAACATCGGCCTGGAGAAGTCGGCCTACCTTCACGTTTCTGACGTGCGGGGCACGCCGGACGACCTGCGCAGACTCATCTCGGGCGACGGGCGCTCGGCCCACGAGGACGAAGACGATGAGCAACCTGGGCCCCCCGGCGGCGCGCGCATCGAGGACCTGCTCAAGGAAGGGCAGGAGATCGTCGTCCAGGTCACCAAGGAGCCCATCAGCACCAAGGGAGCCCGCACCACGAGGTACATCTCCCTGCCCGGGCGGCACCTCGTCTTCATGCCCACCGTCGAGCATGTGGGCATCTCGCGGCGGATCTCCTCTGATAAGGAGCGCCGGCGTCTGCGTGAGATCATCGACCAGATGCGGCCGCCGGGAACGGGCTTTATCGTGCGAACGGTTGCGGAGAACGTGCCGGAGAAAGACCTCCGGGCGGACATGGATTTCCTCATCAAGCTTTGGAATGAGGTGGTCCGTCGCACCCAGAGCAGCCGCTGCCCGGCTCTGATCTACAACGACCTCGACCTCCTGCTGCGCTCCGTGCGCGACATGTTCACGCCCGAGGTTGGCAAGCTGATCATCGATTCGCGTCCGGAGTGCGACCGCATCAAGAAGTTCATCGCGGCCTTCATGCCGGAGTTTCCGGGCCAGATCGAGCTCTACACCGGAGCCGAGCCCATCTTCGACGGCTATGGCATCGAGATCGAGATCGACCGGGCCCTGGAGCGGAAGGTTTGGCTCAAGTCGGGCGGCTATCTCATCGTCGATGAGATGGAGGCGTTGACCGCTATCGACGTCAACACGGGGCGGTTCGTCGGCAAGAAGAACCTGGAAGACACGATCACGCAGACCAACCTAGAGGCGGCGCGCGAGGTGGCCGAGCAGCTGCGCATCCGCTCCATCGGCGGGATGATCGTGGTGGACTTCATCGACATGGACCGCGCGTCCAATCGCGACAAGGTCACGCGCGCCTTCAACGACTATCTCCGACGGGACCGCTCTAAGGCCGCGGTAACGCGGATCTCCGAATTGGGGCTCGTGGAGATGACGCGCAAGCGGACGCGCGAGTCGCTGCTGCATGCTCTGACTGAGCCGTGCTCGCACTGCGAGGGCAAGGGATACACCAAGTCCAGGCGGACCGTGGCCTACGAGTTGATGCGTGAGCTGCGGCGCCAGGGCAACCTGATCGAGGGCGACACGGTGGTCGTCGAGGTGCACCCCGACGTCGCGCAAGTCCTGGCCACGACGGACCACGCCTATCTCGAGGATATGGAGAAGCGCCTCCAGAAGCGCATCGTCGTCAAGGCGCGCGGGTCCTTTGCGCTAGAGGATTTCGAGCTTCGATCCCCGATGGCAAAGGCCGCGCTGGAGAAGTCGGATGCGAATCGGGAGGCAGCCGAGAAGGGGACGGGCGAGCGTCGCCGGAAGCGGCGCAAGAAGCTGGGGCCCCCCGCCGAGGTGGAGGCCATGCTGGAAGAAGAGGAACGCGCCAGCGTGGTGGACCCGGAGGACTTCTCCGACGAGGGAGAGCCGCGGAGTCAGGCCAAGCGACGCGCGCCTGAGCGCAGCCAGGAAGGGCCAGCAGCCGTCGCTGCACCCGCGGAGTCTGCGTCCCCGGTCAACGCGGGGGCGGAGGACTTCGGGCCACAGACCGAGACAGCCAAGCCTCGCGAGTAGGTCGCGAGGTCCTGAGTCGAAAGTAGTCTTTTGTCTGTAAATGTAGGCAAAACGCCTATTTGTAGGGGAAGAAGTTATCAACAGAAAAAGTCAAGTAAGTCCAACAGCATAGAATTTTGATCCACAGGTTGTGGGTTGATACGATCAGTCGCGTTGGGGCACCGGATCGCCCCTTCGAAGCGACGAGGACATACTTGAACAAGATGCTGCTTACTGGCGCCGAGAGCTGCGAGACGCAATGCGCCTCTGAAGCTGACGGGCATGGACAGCTCGCCTTCGGATTCGCCAAGGCCGTCCGTCCGCGCAATGCGTCTCGGTCTCGGCGAGAGCTGCGGACGCAGATGGCGGGGCGCAACTTGCGGCTGGCCACAAACGAGCGGCCGCTCGGCGAGGTCCGTCTGGAGCAGGCGGTGGCCGCCTATCTCCCGCCGGGCAAGGGATTGCACCTGAAGCTGACCGACAACCGCTACACCATCGTGTCGGTGCGTCGTCAGCCCGATGCGTACACGGTTCGCATCCATCGGATGTTCGCCCAGGCCGAGCCGAAGTTGGTGCGAGCCCTGGCCCGCTACGTCGTGCACAACGATCGTCGCGCCTCTGGCGTGTTGGGCGAGTTCATCGAGCGGAACGAACACGAGGTCCGCAAGCAGCCTCGCGTTCCCCGGGAGGTGAAGCTGCGTCCCAAGGGGCAGGCGCATGACCTGCAGGCCATCTTCGACCGGCTGAATCGGCGTTACTTCGGTGGCAAGCTGGAGGCGCGCATCACCTGGGGCACGGC
>JAEXQJ010000406.1 GCA_023438785.1 Pseudomonadota bacterium | reverse complement strand
TCTTCCCACTCCTCCAGCAAGCTGGAATCGACGGTGCGCACGAGGCCGCCTAGGCTGGCGGCGAGCTCCTGCACGGGCTCGCTGCGGAAGCGCGCCGGCACCGACTGGTTCAGCGTGCGATAGGCGTCGGACAGGTAGCGCAGCAGCACGCCCTCGGCCCGCTGCAGGCCGTAGTCACGGATGTAGTCGTGGAAGCTGCAGAAGCGTTCGAGGATCTCTCGCGCAACCGACTTGGGCGCGATGTTGTCCTCGCCCACCCAGGGGTGCTTGTCGGAAAACGCGTTGAAGGTCTCGTAGATGAAGTCGCGGTTGGGCTTGGGCCACTCCAGCTTCTCCAGCTCCTCCATGCGCTCTTCGTATTCCATGCCCTGCGCCTTGAGCGCGGCCAGGGTCTCGCCCTTCAGCCTGTCCAACTGGGCGAAGAGCACGGTGCGCGGGTTTTCCAGGATGGCCTCGACCAGCGACAGCACGTCCAGCGCGTAGCTCTCCAGCGCCGGGTCGAGCAGCGGCAGCGTGTCCACCAGGTACAGCGACAGCGTGTGGTGCAGCGAAAAGTCGTGCTGCAGGTTGGGGCTGGGCACGGGGTGCGGACAGCGGGCCAGCTCGTCGACCACCACGTCGACGAGGCCCGCCTTGCGCAAGGTGCGGAAGCAGATCGCGGCGGTGCGGCGGTGGCGGCGCTTGAGCACGTCGCTGTCGTGGCACGCGGCGATGAGGTCGAGCAGCAAGCGATAGCCGCCGCCCCGCCCGGGATCGCCCTTCTCCCCCTGCAGCAGCGCGAGCAGCAGGCCGTGGCTGACCGCGAAGCGCGACTCCAGCGCCTCGGGGTTACCGTTGACCAGGCGGTCGAAGGTGCCTTTGTCGAAGTGCACGTAGCCCTTTTGCGGGGGCTTCTGCATGTGCACCTTCTTGCCGCCTGCGGCCTTGGCGCGCAGGCGCAGGTTCTCGACGACGTGGGCCGGCGCCTGCGCCACCACCCAGCCGCGCTCGTCGAAGCCCTTGCGGCCGGCGCGGCCGGAGATCTGCTTGAACTCGCGCACGCCCAGGATGGCGTCCTTCTGCCCGTCGAATTTGCAGAGCTGCGTGAACAGCACGGTGCGGATGGGGATGTTCACGCCCACGCCCAGGGTATCGGTGCCGCTCACCACCTTCAGCAATCCCTGCTGGCTCAGGCGCTCCACGGTGCGCCGATAGCGCGGCAGCAGGCCCGCGTGGTGCAGGCCGATGCCGTGGCGAAGGAACCGCTGCAGCTCCTTGCCGCAGGGGCTGTCGAAGCGCTCGTCGGCCAGCGTGTCTTTGATGGCCTCTTTCTCGGCCTTGCTGCACACGTCGACGGACATGAGGTTCTGCACCTCTTCGGCGGCGGCGCGTTGGGTGAAGTTGACCAGGTAGATGGGCGCCCGCTGCAGTTTGATGAGCTCGGCGATGGTTTCGTGCAGCGGTGTCTCGCGGTACTCGAACTCCAGCGGCACGGGGCGGATGGCGCCGCGGATGCTGGCCACCTCTCGGCCCGTGAAGTCACGCAGGTTGCGCTCGATGGCCGTGGTGTCGCCCAGGGTGGCCGACATGAGCAGAAAGCTGGCGTCGCGCAGGGTGCACAGGGGGACCTGCCAGGCGATGCCGCGCTCGCGATCGCCGTAGTAGTGGAATTCGTCCATCACCACGTAATCCGCGGGCGGCCGCGAGCGACGCAGGGACATGTTGGCAAGGATCTCGGCCGTGCCGACGAGGAGGGGCGCGTCCCCGTTCACGCTGGCGTCGCCGGTGACCAGGCCCACCTGCTCGGGCCCGAAGGCGGCGCACAGATCGAAGAACTTCTCGTTGACCAGGGCCTTGACCGGGCAGCTATAGAAGCCGGTCTTCTTCTCGCACAGCGCCTTCCACAGAAAGGCCGTGGCGACCAGCGACTTGCCTGATCCGGTGGGCGTGGCCAGCACCACGTGCTTGCCGGCCAGGATTTCGAAGAGGGCTTCCTCCTGGGCCGGGTACAGCTCCAGCTTCAGGGTGGCCACGTAATCCAGGAACTGCTCGAGGATGCGATCGCCATCCACGGGGCCCGCGGGCGGGGCCAGAGGCGGCGACGGGGCGGCTGACTCGCTCATGGGCGGATGCCCTATACCACGCTCGCGCCGGCCGTCAGCGGGGCGCGCTGGCCTTCATAGTCGGCACGGCCGCGCGGGCGGGGGCCAGTGACAGGGTGGATTTCAGCTCCACGGTGCGGTCCAGGTGCAGGGGGACCTGGGCGGGCTGGAAGCCGGCCTTGCGCACCTCGATGACGTGCGGGCGGCGATCGCGTCGCAGGGTGATTCGGGCGGGCGTGCTCACCCCCAGGGATTGACCATCCAGGAACAGCTCGGCCCCGGGCGGCCGCGAGTCCACGTCGACGCGGGCCGGGCGCAGCCACACCGCGGCCACCGGCAGGGGCATGACCAGGACGTGAAAGCCCAACGTGCCCACGAGCAGCGCGCCCGCGATGGCGCCGCCGAGGAGCAGCCGGCGACGTTTCTTCGGCCGCGCCGACGCGGACTGGGGCGCGGGCACGACGGGTGCGGGCATGGTGGGACGGGGGGCGCGGAGCTGCGGCGGCGCCACCAGCATGCGGCCGTGCGCCTCCGCCAAGCTCGGCCGCGGGCTCTTCACGCCGGGGGTGGGCTCGGGCTTGGGCGGCGCGGGCTGGGGGCGTACCTCGGACTTGGGCACGGTCTGGTCACGCCACACGTCGGGCTGCAGGCGAATCACCTTGGATGGCGCACCCGGGGCGGGCGGGCTGCCCGGCGGCAGCAGGTGCGTGAGCAGTTGCTTGAGCTCGGCCGCCTCGCCCGACGCCGGCCGCCGCGTGCGCTGCAGGGACTCGCGGCAGGCGTCCACGAAGGCGCGCGCGTCGGGGAAACGATCGCGGGGGTCGGGGGCCAGGGCGCGGGTCAGCAGGCTCTCCAGGTGCGCGGGCAGGTCGGGGCGATAGCGCGTGGGCGGCGCCACCAGGCCCGAGGCCACCTGCTGCCAGCAATCCACGCCGTCGCCGAAATTGCGCAGGGGATGGCCGGTGAGCATCTCGAAGAGCACGGCGCCCAGCGAGAAGATGTCGCTGCGCCGGTCCAGCGTGGTGCCCCGCGCTTGCTCGGGCGACATGTACTTCAATTCACCCTTGAGCGAGCGCACCACCGATTTGTCGGTCGCGCGCTTGGCCACGCCGAAGTCGGACAGCTTGACCTCGCCCGCGTAGGACAGCAGCAAATTGGAGGGCGAGATGTCCCGGTGGACCAAGCCCAGCGGCTGCCCGTCGGGCCCGCGCATCTCGTGTGCGAAGTGCATACCCTGCCCGGCCTCGCACGCGATGTAGAGGGCCAGGGGATCGCTCATGCGTTCGGGGCGCGCCTTGCCCGCCTGCAAGACGGTGAGCAACTGGCCCAGGTCGCGGCCGTCCACGTGCTCGAGGACGATGAAGTACTCACCCTCGGGCGAGATGCCCAGGTCGTGGATTTGGACGATGTTCTTGTGCGACAGCGAGGCGTGGATGCTGGCCTCAGTCAGCAGCATGTCCACGAAGCGCTTGTCCTCCGCCAGGTGCGGCAGGATGCGCTTGATGGCCACCGGCTTCTCAAATCCCTCCTCGCCGCGCGCACGCCCCAGGTAGAGCTCGGCCATGGCCCCTTTGGCGAAACGCTCGTAGAGCTCGTACTGGCCAAATCTCATGTGTCAGGCCCGACCCGATCATAGCGGCGGCTGCCCGGCCGCGGAACCTGGTAGCCTTCCACCCGATGGCGCCCGATTACAACAACCTTCGCTGCCTGGCCGCGAAGGCGGTGGCGGAGGGGGTGACGCCGGGGCTGGTGGTGGGGGCCCAGCAGGCGGGCAAGGTCTCGATTCTGGAGGCCTTTGGGCTGCGTCGGGTCGAGCCACCCGCACCCGCGGCGCCGGACACCGTCTATGACCTGGCGTCCCTGACCAAGGCCCTGGTGACCAGCCTCTTGGTCATGCGCGGGGTCGGGCAGGGGCTGTGGGACCTGGACCGCCCGGCGGGCGCGGCCCTGGCCGAGCTGGCGGCGCGGCCCCAGGTCACCTTGCGCCATCTGCTGTGCCACGCGGCGGGGTTTCCGGCCCACCGGCCGCTCTTTCAACAGGTGCTGGGCCCGGGGGCGCGGGTTTCGCGCGACGGGCGCGCGCGCGTGCTGGCCTTGGCCGCTGTCGAGCCGCAGGCCTACGTACCTGGCACCCGTTCGATCTATTCGGATTTGGGCTTCATGTGCCTGGGGCACCTGGTGGAACGGGGCATGGGCGCGCGGCTGGACGAGCTGGCCGAGCAGCACCTGTTTCGCCCCGCCGGGCTGCACATGGGATTCGCGGGCCAAGCGGCGTTACAGGGACGGCCCGTGGCGCCCACCGAGCAGTGCCCGGTGCGCGCGCGCCTGATTTGCGGCGAGGTCCACGACTTGAACGCCTACGCCATGGGCGGAGTGGCGGGGCACGCGGGCCTCTTCGGCTCGGCCGCGGACGTGCTGCGCCTGTCGGCCTGGCTGTGCGCGGCCTGGCGGGATCGCTCACCCGAGGGCGGCGCGCCGCTGGTGCCGGGCGAGGTGCTGCGCCTGTTCTGGCAACCCGCGGGCGTCCCCGGCTCGACCTGGCGCCTCGGATGGGACGGTCCCGCGCCTGACCAGTCCCTGGCCGGCTCGCGCCTGGACCGCGCGGCCGTGGGTCACCTGGGTTTCACCGGCTGCTCCGTGTGGATCGATCCGCGCCGCGAGACCTCCGTGGTCATGCTGTGCAACCGCGTCCACCCCACCGTGCGCGATGACCCCCGCTTCCGCGCCCTGCGCCCCGCCATCAACGACGCCCTGCTAGAGGCGATCGGCTATCAGGAATAGGCTTCAACCGCCCACCACCAGAATGACCCGCACGTCCTTGGTGCCGAGGCCGTTGCCCACGTCCACGCCCACCAGCGGCACGGCCACGCTGCGCAGGTAGAAGCGGATGCCGCCGCCGGCCGAGGTGTGGATGTCTTGGTTGGCGTCGAAGCCCTGGCGCAGAAGGTAGGGTGGCAGGAAGCTGCGGCCGTCCTCGCGCACCTGGTACTGGCAGGCATAGGCGCCGCACACCTCGGCGGTGGGGGCGGGCAGCTTGCGGAACCAGATGGCGGCGGCGTCGTTGAACAGCAGGCCACGCACGTCCAGGGACCACAGGGAGAAGAGCGGGAAGTGGTACTCGACTTGGCTGCGCAGGTGCGTGTCGCCCTGGAATTGCCGGTACACGTAGCCACGCAGGTTGGTGCCGCCAGCCGAGTTCTCCGTCCACAGGGGCATGGTGTCGCCCATGATGGCGCCCGCCCGGAGGATGATGTTGTGCCGCCGGAAGAAGCGGATGCCGTGCTCGTAGCTGGCCGACATCTTCCAGTAGTGCAGGTTCTCCTCGCTGCCCCATTGGTGGCCGGCGAATTCCAGGTTGAAGCCGAGCGCGTTGCCGTACATCACCGCGTGCTGCCGGGCGCGAAAGTCGAAGGTGAGATTGACCGACGCGTTCCCGCGCCGCGCGCTGGTGGCGGCCGGTGCCAGGGTGCCGGGCAGGGGCGCGTTGGGGTTGTGGCCCGACTCGGGATTGGCCGGGTCGGTCCACGTGGAGCTGGACCACCGCACGTCGTTACGATCGATGGTCCAGCCGAACGAGGTGCGCACCTTGCGGAACCAGGCCACGCCGAAGCTGAGGTCGCCGCCGAATGAGCGCAGCTTGGTGTTGCGCATGGGCACGAGCGGCGAGGCGTACTCCTCTCGGTTGCTGTACTCGGGGATGATCTGCGACTGGAAGCGGCCCTTGACCGTGAAAAACATCCAAGTGCCGAACAGCGCCGGATCGTCGTAGGCGATCAGGGCGCCCGAATCCACGTTGGAGTAGCGGCCGCCGATGAGCCCGCGCTTGCCGCGCCCGAAGAGGTTGCCGTGCGCCACGACGCCGCCCACCGAGATGTTGCCCGGCGAGTAGGAGAAGGTGGGCACGGGGGCCCAGGGGATCTTCTCCGTGATCACGATGTTGACGCGCACGCCGTCCCGGTGCGGCTCCCAATACACGTTCACGTCGGAGAACAGGCCCGCGGTGTGCAGCCGCTCGCGCACTGCGTCCAGGGTGTCGACTTGCAGGATCTCGCCGATGGAAACGCCGGCGATGGAACGTACGGTTTCCTCGTCGGTGCGCACGGCGTTCTGCACGCGCACGTCGGTGATGACCTCGCCGACGGCCCAGGCCCGTGCCGCGAGCAGGAGCACCGCCAACGCGAACAGGGACTGCAAGCTGCGCATCACCACGCAGTGTAACAGGACGCGCGGCTTCCGTGGCACCGGACCGACGGGGCGGCGGGCGGTGGGACGGGGCACAGCAGGACACGTGCGCGCCGTTGTCCTCCTGCTCGCGGGCGAGTACTTTTGTGTCCGCCTATGACCCCCCGTGAGACCTCGTTTTCGGAACGGTATTGCCGGTTCATCTCCCGGAAAGCCTGGGTGGTGCTGGCAGCGGCTGTGGCGATCTTTGGCGCGGCCGCGACGCTGGCGTCACGACTGGAGCTGAAGACGTCGTTCGCGGAATTGCTGCCCAGCGATGATCCCGGCGTGGTGGCGTTGGCCAAGACGCAGGAGCGCATGGGCGATCTGACGCTGCTCCTCATCGGCGTGCATTCGCCGGACCGCGAGGCGAACCTCCGCTACGCCGATCTCATCACCCAAAAGCTGCGCGCCCTGCCCAAGAACGTGGTGGCCCTGGCGGCCTACAACGTGCGCGATCTGCGTTCGTTCTTCGAGGCCAACCGGTGGCTGTATCTGAGCGAGTCGGAGCTGGAAGACGTCCACGATCGCTTGCGTCGCGAGATCACCAAGCGCAAGAACCCGGCCTTCGTCAGTCTGTCCGACGACGAGGAGTCGGTGGACCAGATGAAGGACCGCATCGCCAAGAAGGATTGGCTGAGCGGTCGCTTCCCGGGCGGCGTGTTCAGCAATCAGGACGGCAGTTACGTGTGGATCGCGGCCCTGCCCCCGGGCGGCATGTTCGGCGAGCGCGCCGGCGAGGCCCTGTTCACCGAGGCCAACCGCCTGGTCCGCGAGAACGATCCCAAGCAATTCCACCCGCAGATGCTGGCCCACGTGGGTGGGCCGGTGGCCAGCATGATCGCCAGCCGCCAGGCGGTGGAGCGCGACATCCTGTGGGTCACGGTGAGCTGCTTCCTCATCGTGGCCATCTCGCTGTGGATCTATTTCCGCACCTGGCGGGCCATTCCCCTGGTGGGCCTCTCGGCGGTCATCGGCACGACGGCGGCCTTCGCGGTGGCCGAGTTGCTCTTCGGCTACGTCAACTCGTCGACCGCGTTTTTGGGCTCCATCATCCTGGGCAACGGCATCAACTACGGCATCGTCCTCATCGCCCGCTACCAGGAGCTGCGCGCGGAGGGCTTACCCGCCGACCGGGCGCTGCCAACGGCCCTGGGCAGCGTCATGCGCGGAACGGGGGTCGCGGCGGTGTGCGCGTCGGCGTCTTACGCCTCGCTCATGCTCACCAGCTTTCGCGGTTTCTATCAGTTCGGCGTCATGGCGGCGTTCGGTGTGCTGTTCTGCTGGGTCTTCACCTTCACGGTTCTGCCCGCGCTGTTCTTCGTCATGGATCGCCGCTCCGGCACCCTGCCGGCGCGCGCGCCCGCCAATTTCAACTTCCTGCGCGGCCTGCTGAGCCGCCGCGCCGGGCGCGTGACCCTGGCCGCGTCGCTGCTCACGCTGGTGTGCGGTTACGGGCTGCTGCACTTCGTTCACGCGCCGTTCGAGTACGACTTTCGCAAGCTCAACACGCGCCTGAACAGCACGGCCGATGCGCAGGCCTTCGACCGCAACCTGGACGACCTCTTTGGTCGCTGGCCCTCGCCGACCATCGTGCTGGCCGATACGCCGGCCGAGACCGAATCGATCCGCCAGGCCATCTACAAGCAGGATGGCGCCACGGGCCAGAGGCGGGTCATCGGGCAGGTGACCACCATCTATGACCTGTTGCCGGGAACGCCCGAGGTGCAGGAGCGCAAGCTGGCCCTGCTGGCCAAGATTCGCAAGCTGGTGCACGACCCGGCCATGGAGCTGCTGGATGAGAATCAGCGCAAGCAGCTCAACGCCCTGGATCCCCCGCTTGACCTGCGCGTCCTGCATCCCCAGGACCTGCCGCCCCTGGCGCGCCGGCCGTTCACCGAGGTGGATGGCACGCTCGGGCGCGTGGTGCTCGTCTATCCCATCGAGCATGGGCTGTCCGTGTGGAATGGCCGGGATCTGCTGCAGATTTCCCGCGTTCTGCAGACCGTTCACCTGGAAAAGGAGCACAAGGAGGTCCAGACCTCGGGCAGCGCGGTCGTCTTCTCGTCCATGATTCGCTCGGTGCTGCACGACGGGCCCATCGCCACGGCGGCCTCGCTGGTGGTGGTCCTGCTGTTCACCGCGCTCACCATGCGGCCGTTCTCGGCGGCCACGGCGGCTATCGCCACCCTCATGGTGGGCATCGTGTGGATGATGGGCGGGGCCGGCCTAGCCCAGGTGAAGATCACCTTCCTCAACTTCATCGCCCAGCCCATCACGTTCGGTGTCGGGGTCGAGTACGGAATCAACCTGGCGGCGCGCCATCGGGAGGACCGGGACATCATCAAGGCCGTGGTCTCGACGGGCGGTGCGGTGGTGGTCTGTTCATGGACGACCATCGTGGGCTACGGCTCCCTGCTGGCGGCGAGCAACCGGGCCCTGAAGGGTTTTGGCCTCATGGCCATCATCGGCGAAGTGGCCTGTATCGTCGCGGCGATCATCGCCGTGCCCGCGTTCATGGTCTGGCGGCAAAGGCGCAATCCAGCCGCGGCCGAGGAGGCCGCCGCCGCCGAGGCATCGCGATCCCCGTAGATTCCGAGATTTCCACCATGTAAATTGGCCTGCATGCGCAAAAAGGCTGACAGCCGACGGCCCAGCTCCAAAGCACGAGTCGCTGAAGCGCGGAGCACGCGCGCAGCCGCCAAGCCAGCGACGAAGAAGGTTGCGGCGGCTCCGGCGGAGAAGCCGGTCCCCGATTCACCCGGCAAGGTCCGCTGCAAGGGCGCCACCCGCTACGGCGATCCGTGTCGCTTCTGGGCCATGCCCAACAGCGAGTTCTGTTACTGGTGCGAACAGGCCGGCCGGCCCCGCTACCCGCTGCCCAAGCTGACGGGCGAGGCGGCGCGCGCGGCCACCACCAAAGAGATCCACAAGAAGCGCTGCCAGGGCGTCACGGTGTTTGGTGACCAGTGCCGTTTCTGGGCCGTGGGCACGGGCGATTACTGCCTGTGGTGCTCGCGTTCGGCCGCCGCCACGGCCAAGCCGACCACCGCCAGCCAGCCCTGATCGCGGGCTTCGCTACGGCGCCCAGCGTTGCTCGATCTCACCCAAGTCGGTGGTGTCGATGGCGATGCGACCCTGGTCGAGCAGCAGAAAGCGCGTGCACAGGCCGGCCGCGAAGTCCAAATCGTGCGTCGCCACGATAAGGGCGGCCGCACGCGCGCCCAAGACCGCGGCCAGGGATCGCTTGCCCGGCGGATCCAGCCCCGCGGAGGGCTCGTCGAGCAGCAGCAGGGCCGGCTCCGCGATCAAGGCCCCCGCGAGGGCAACCCGCTGCTTCTGACCGTGCGAGAGGTGGTGCAGGGGCGATTCGGCCTGCCCTGCCACGCCCAGGTCGGCGGCCGCCTGGTGCGCTTTGGCCAGAGCCTCGGAACGCGAGATTCCGCGGCGCAACAGCCCGAAGGCGATGTCGTCGATCACCTTGGGGAATAGGAGCTGATCCTCGGGCACGTTGAACACGAATCCCACCCGCTCGCGCACCTGCGGCAGCGAGCGGCGGGTGATTCTCTCCCCGGCCACACGGATTTCGCCCTCGTGCGCTACAAGCCCCACGGTGGCCATCAACAGAGTCGTCTTTCCCGCGCCGTTGAGGCCGAGCA
>JAEXQJ010000376.1 GCA_023438785.1 Pseudomonadota bacterium | reverse complement strand
GTGCCAGCGCGGGTTCTGGCGGTCACGGCGGCGGGGCCGGCAAGCCCACGGGGGGCGCGGGCGGCACGAGCGCCGGCGGCAGCCAGGGCCCGGCCAGCACGGACGGCGACAGCTCCGGCTGCGCGTGTGCCCTGGGCGCCAGGGACAGCTCGGCCGGCCCGCTGCCACTCGCGCTGCTCCTGGTGGGCGGCTTCTGGCTGCGCAGGCGCTCGGCCAGAAGATAGGGGCCCTCCACTGCCCCTATCTTCTGGGCGCTCGTTCAGAGGATGGGGGCCCTGCCCCGCGGACCGCTCCCAAGCCCGGCCAATTCGCTGAACCCTCGCTCGGCCGTTGATTCTCAGCCCGCATGTGTGCAGTGTCATACCCAAGGGTTTGCATGACGCGGCAGCCCCGGTCGTTCCGCGGTGTCTTCTCGGCCCGGATCGCCTGGTCCGAACCTTCGCGTTGGAGGCTTTGATATGCGCCACTTCCTCTCGGGTAACCCTCTGCGGACTAGCTTCGCCGCGATTGTGATGATGTCCGCCCTGGCCTGTCGCCCGTCGGCGAACAATGGGCCCTCGGGTTCGGGCGGGTCAGACACGGGGGGCCAGACCGAGGGCGGCGCTGGCGGCGGGGGGAATGTGGGCGGCAAGGGAGGCTCCGCCCAGCCAAGCGGCGGGAAGACCGGCGGCTCCACGAATCCAGGCAATGGCGGCAGCGGCGGGGCGAGCGGCGGCGAGAGCGGCGGCGAGAACGGTGGCAACTCGGGGACCGACCCCGAGGGCGGCAGCTCCGGCACCAAGACCTCCTGTGGCGACGCCACCCCGACCGCGGATCCCAAGGCGCCGGGCTACGGCGATCTGACGGCCTTCAACACCAAGGCGGCCACCACGGTCTCCAACATGTCGATTGCCGAGAAAGCCCAGCAGATGCAGGGCACCCCTCCGGGCGACTCCTCGTCGCGCAACTGGACCGACATCTTCCGCACGCTCGACAACACCTCGAAGGGCATCCGCGGCTTCACGTTTCGCGACGGGCCACGTGGGGTGAACCTCGACGCGCCCATCAAGGCCACCAACACCGTGCACGGGAAGTCCACCGTGTTCCCGGTGCCCATGGCCCGCGGCGCGACCTTCGACACGGACCTGGAATTCCGCATCGGCCAAGCCCTGGGCGATGAAATGGTCGCCTCGGGACAGACCCTCATGCTCGCCCCGACCACCAACATCCTGCGCCACCCGCTGTGGGGCCGCGCGCAGGAGACCTACGGCGAGGATTCCTTCCTCCTCGGCAAGATGGGCACGGCCAGCGTGGCCGGCATCCAGCAGTACGTCCCCGCATGCGCCAAGCACTACATGGCCAACAACATCGAGAACCTGCGCGCCTCGAAGAACGCGCAGATCGACGAGCAGACCATGTGGGAGGTCTACGGCTCGCACTTCGAGATGATGATCCGCGAGGGCGGCGTGGCCTGCATCATGGCCGCGTACAACCCGGTGAACAGCGAGAACGCCACGCAAAGCAAGAAGCTGCTCACCACCCTTCTGCGCGACAAGTGGGGCTTCCCGGGCTTCACGCTCTCGGACTGGTGGGCGGTTCCCGGCGGCTCCGCTGGCACGCCCAGCGCGACCACCGGCGCCGCGGCCATCAACGCCGGCTTGGACATGGAACTGCCCTGGAACTGGCACTTCGCCGACATCGAGAAGATGGTCGGCTCGTCGGTGCAGCAGACGGTGATCGACACGGCAGTGAAGCGCATCCTGGCGCAGAAGTACCGCTTCAAGGTCGACTCGATCAGCGGCGCCATCGGCCTCAAGGGCGCGAGCACCGGCTTCAGCGGTGGCTCCATCACCAAGAACGACGGCAACATCGCCATCGCGCTGGAGGCGGCCCGGAAGTCGATGGTCCTGCTGAAGAACGACAAGAGCGCGCTCCCCATCGCCAGCTCGGTGAAGAAGATCGCGGTCGTGGGCGCCAAGCTGGAGTACTGGTCCCCGACGGACGACACGGGTGCGTCCACCGGCCCCGGCATCAACAACAAGGCCGACGACGTGAACGGCGGCGTGATTGATTTCGCCACCGGCGTGCGCATCGGCGACGTGGGCTCGTCCCGTGTCAACTTCGATGCGAGCAAGAGCTTCGGCCCCTTCGCCGGCATCAAGGCGGTGGCTCCCTCGGGCGTCACGGTGGTCAGCGGCAACACGGCCGCCGCGGCCGAGGGCGCGGACTTCATCGTGGTGGTCGCGGGCCTCACGCCCTATGACGAGGGCGAGGAGTACAACGGCTCGGGCGACCGCGCCAACTTCTCCCTGGACGGCAAGGACAACGGCAAGGGCAACAGCGGCCTGCAGAACAAGCTGATCACCGACGTGGCCGCCCTCGGCAAGCCCATGGTCGTGGTCCTGGAAGGCGGCAGCGTGATCGACATGCCGTGGCTGGATAAGGTGCCGGCCGTGGTCATGGCCTGGTACCCGGGCATGGTGGGCGGCAAGGCGCTCGGCCAGTTGCTCTTCGGCCAAGAGAATTTCAGCGGCAAGCTGCCCATCACCTGGCCCAAGTCCCTGTCGGACCTGCCCACCTTCAGCGGCGGCGCGACCACGACCATGGATTACTACGTGGGCTACCGCTACTTCGACAACAAGGGCACCACGCCGATGTACCCCCTGGGCTACGGGCTCAGCTACACCGAATACGAGTACAGCAACCTGCAGGTCCCGTGCAGCGACGTCACCAAGAAGGGCATCGTCAACGTGAAGGTCGACGTGGCCAACACGGGCAGCGTGAACGGCGACGAGATCGTCATGCTCTTCGTCTCCTACCCCAATACCAGCAAGAAGCGGTCGGTGAAGGAGCTGAAGGGCTTCACCCGCGTGTCCCTGGACGCGGGGGCCAAGAAGACCGTGACCATCCCGCTGCGCGTGCAGGACCTGCGCTACTACGACGCCGGCAGCGGGACTTGGCAGGTGGAGTCGGGCGAGGTGAAGATCATGGTGGGCAGCAGCGCGGCGAACCTGCCGTTGAATGACATCGTGATCGTGAAGTAACCCGGAGCCCCTGATGCAACTCCGACACCCTCTCCGCTCTCTCACCCTCGTCCTGTCCGTTGCTCTGGTGCCCTCCCTGGCACTGGCCAGGCCCAAGCCACGCAAGGACACCGCCAGTCCCGCCGCCGCGGCGGTGGATCCCCTGGCCGACACCGACCCGGTTGCCCCGCCGCAGCCGGCGGATGAGCCGGCCCCCTCGCCTGTCCCCGAGCCGGTCGCGGAGGTGCAGACGGTCTCCGCCACGGACACCTTGCCTGAAAAGCCCGAGCCGCAACCCGTGGCGCCGGCGCCGGAGACCCCGCCCGCGTTCGTGGAACACCTGGGCCCTGACTCCTATCCCGGCAAGACGCGCGGCCTGGTGGGCGGCTCGCTCCATCTCGAGCCCTCGTTCCACGGCTTGCAGTGGCCGGTGATGCGGCACACGGGCCTCGGCGTCTCGGGCTCCATCTGGGTGGACAGCGGCTACGAGAAGATCACGCGGGAGAAACCCCTCAGCCCGGACACCAAGCGCTGGCTGCAACAGGCCCGCGCCGTCCTTCGCATTACGCCCACCTATGCTCTGGACTCGTTCTTCGTGCAGGGCCAGGCGGAGTTCGTGGGCAACAGCGCCCAGAACAAGTCCCAATCCAGCAACGTCGGGCTCGTGGACACGGACGATCTGTGGATCCGCGTCGGGCAATGGAACGCCTGGGACGTGAAGGTGGGCCGTTTCGAGGGCTGGGAGCTGTACCACACGGGTATGGGCCTCGACATCAACACCCTGGAGCGCCGGGGTGCCACGCAGGAGGGCGGCGGCACCGACATGGTCGCGCCGGACTACTACGGCCTGACCTACCTGCACGATCGGCCCATCAGCGAGGGCCTGGGCAACGTGGCGCTGCACGTCTACCCCGCCAAGATCCTGCGTTTCGAGCTGCTGGGCCGGCTGGGCACCACCGAGACGCAGTCCGGCGGTGACAATCACCTGGGCGCGCGGCCCATGGCCATCCTGGATGTGGGCTGGCTGAAGCTCAAGGCCGGGGGCGAGTACGTGACCATCTCGCGGGCCGCGACCACCAACACCACCGTCACCGACGATGACGGCAACACGTCGCAAAAGAAGGTCTCCTCGAAGTACGAGAAGACGCAACGGGGTGCGGGCGCGTCCTTCCAGATGATCTTCGATCCCATCGTGGAATTCGGCGGCAACTTCGGCTACGGCCAGGTGCGCGAGTCGGACGACGAGGGCAACGCCAAGGACACCGCGAGCTACGACACGGTCAGCGTGGGCGGTTTCGCCAACCTCCGCCTGGCCAAAGACCTCCTGCTGGGCGCGGGTGTGAACTGGACCACCCAGAAGGACAAGCACCGCGATCCCAGCTCCGGGGACACCAACTACACGGCCCACCTGCAGACCTTCGGCGCCCTCCAGTACCACCTCGCCAAGCAGCTCCTCATCAAGGCGGTCGTCGCCTACGCGCGCTCGGACTTCAAGCCCAGCTACTCGACCCAGAACGACATCTGGAGCAACGAGATGCTGAGCGGCCGCCTCCGCCTCATGTACCTGTACTGAATCCCTGGGCGGTGCTGGTCAGCCAGAGGTCGCCTTCGCGGCGGCGAACTGGCGGTAGTCGGCCAGCACCGTCTTCAGCAGGGCCGGCGTGTCCAATTCGTACGGGCAGCGGCTGGCGCACGCGCGGCACTCGGTGCACGCGTCGATGCGGTCCATCTTCTCGCGCCAGGCGTCGGTCAGGAACTGCTGGTAGGGCGCCCGGCGCAGGAGCAGGGACATGCGTGCGGCCCAGTGAATGGGGATGTCCGCCGGACAGGGCAGGCAGTAGCCGCAGCCCCGACAGAAGCTGCCCGCCAGCTCGTGGCGGTCCTTGGCGATCGCGCCCTCCAACTCGGGGTCCAACTCGGGCGGCTGTCGTTCGAGCGCCAAGAACTGCTCCAGCTCGCTCATGTGCTGGATGCCCCAGATGGGCACCACGCCGTCCAGGCGACGGAAGAACGCGAAGGCCGCCCTGACGTTCGTGAGGAGGCCGCCACAGAGCGCCTTCATGGCGATGAAGCCGACGTCCTGGCGCCGACACGCCTCGACCAGGGACAGCTCCTCGGCGGTGGAGATGTGGCTGAGGGGGAACTGGACGGTGTCGAACAGGCCTGAGGCCACGGCCGCGCGCGCCACGCTGAGCCTGTGACAGGTGATGCCCACATGACGGACCAGGCCCTGCCGGCGCGCCTCGACCAGCGCCGCGTAGGCAGAGCCCTGATCGTCCGCGGTGGGCAGCACGTCCGGGTTGTGGAGCTGGATGAGATCGATGTAACCGGTCCTCAGCTTGGCCAGGCTGGTCTGCAGGTGCGCCTTCGCCTCCGCCGCCGTGGTCGCCGCCGTCTTGGTGGCGATGACGATCTCCTGGCGCACGTCGGCGAGTGCCAGCCCCAGCTTCTCCTCGCTGTCCGAATAGGCGCGGGCCGTGTCGAAGAAGCGGATGCCGGCCGCAAACGCGCGCCGCAGAATCCGCACCGCCTCGTCGGTGGTCGTGCGCTGGATGGGCAGCGCACCGAACCCGAGCCGCGGAACAACGAGGTTGGTTCTGCCGAGACGGACCCGCGAGAGGAGTTGCGGCATAGAAGAGTGAAGTCAGAGCACCGATTCAGCGGGCGAGATCGCCGTAGAGGATGCCCAGGCCGTTGGTGCCCACGTACACGCGCCCGTAGACGCGCGGATCGCCGGTGATGGTCTGCACGGTGGCGAAGTGGTGCTGGGGATCGCTGATCTCGTTCCAGGTTGTGCCAGCATCGTCCGACCGGAAGATGCCGGTCTTGCCGTCCACGGTGCCCGCCACGAACACGGCGGGGTAGCCGCCGCTCTTCTGGGCCATGCCGAAGCCGAGGGCCGAGGCACGCGTCACCTTGGCCAGCTTGGTGAAGGTGGTGCCCGCGTCGGTGCTGTGCCACACGCCGCACAAGTCGCAGGCGGTCGAGCCGCCGCTGACCAGCGTGCCGCCGGTCAGCCACACGTCGCCCTCCCGGCCGAACACGGCCCGCGCCCTGCCCGAAGCAGGCAAACCGGTCGCTGCCGTCGCCGAGAACGTCGCGCCGCCATCCGTGCTGAGCCAGAACTTGCCCGCGCCAAAGCCGTAGAACTTCTTGGCGTTCACGCGGTCCGAGGCCACGGTCGCGCCGCGGGGAATCTTGGCCGAGGCTTTCCACGACAGGGCCCGGTCCGTGGTGTACGAGACAGGGGCGTCCACGCCGGCCCACACGACGCTGCTGCCGTCAGCCGCCACGGCCACGGTGCCCGCGCCCTTGCCAGCCACCGGATCGTCCTTACCCTGGGACCAGGAGTCGCCAGCGTTGACGGTAAAGGCCGCGCCCCGGAACGGCCGCGGCTTGGCGTTGGGATTGCCCGTGCCCACGCGAACCATGAACTCGGGCTTGAGCTCGGCAAAGTCGATGTCGTTGAACGTGCCCGAATAGGGGACGGTGAACGCCTTGGCCGGCCGCGTGTCCAGATCGTCGTGCCGCCAGCCGCCCACGTCGCCCACCACGCTGTACAGGTGCGCGGTGCCGGCGGGCGGACTGACCAGGCCCAGCACCGACGTCTCCTCCATGCCCACGGCCAGGCTCTTGATGACGACCTTGCCGCCCTTGTCCCAGGCGGTCAGGTTTTCCGTCGCGTAGAGGGTCGCGCCCGTGCCGTACATCATGCGGTCGGAGTTGAAGGGATCGATGTTCAGGCCCTCCATCATCCAGCCCACCTTGACCTTGGGGTCCAGCGAGGTGGACAGGGTCACGCCCAGGTCCAGCCAGGGGGCCGTGCTGGTATCCATCTCGAAGTGCCGGGTGCGATTCGGGTACCCAGCCCACTCCCACAGGGGCTTCCAGGTGGCACCGCCGTCGGTGGTTCGCCACATGTTGCCCTCGGGCCACCAGCAGTTGACCGCGGCCACGACCAGCGTGCCGGGCCTCTGTAGATCCACGCCCAGGCCGCCGTAGCCCCAATACATCGCACTGCGCTCGGCGCTGCCGGGCACGGGACTGATCCTGGTCCACGTCGACGTGGAGGGAACGAACTTCCACACGTCGCCCACGTTGCCCTTATAGGGACCGTCGAAATTGCTGTAGGTCAGGTACAAGGTGCCCGTGGAGTCCAGCTTGCCCTGCTTGGGCAGGTAGCCGGTGGACTCCCACTGCTTGCTTCCGTCGTCGCCGATCTTGGTCATGTCCCACTTGGCGCCGCCGGTGCAGGTAACCGTCTTGCCGTTCACCTTGCAGGTCGGCTGCCCGGGGATGGGCGCCCAGGTCGCGCCGCCGTCCGTGCTGCGATACACGTTGGGCTTCTCGCTGCCGTTCTGGGCCACACCGACGTAGATGGTCTGCGTGGGCTTGCCCGGGCTGCTCGTGCGGGGATCGAAGATGACCCAGGGAATCCCGACCGCGTGGCTCAGGTAGTCGTTGGGATCCTTGAGGTCCTCGCAATACGGCCCCCCGTCGGGGAAGTTGGCCACCCGACTCCAGGTCTCGCCAAAGTCGGTGCTCTTCCACAGGCCCTTCTCATCGCGCGCGCCAAAAAAGAGGATGCTGTTCTGGTTGGGGTCCACGGCCAGGCGCTCGCCCATCCCGCGTCCGGGCATGTTGCCGCCCATCTTGAACGGCATGGGCGTGATCTTGAATGTCTCGCCCCGGTCGGTGGAACGCAGGATGACGCCGTTTTTGGGATCCCAGCTATTGGTGTACGTCCCGCCGGCGATGTACAGGCGATTGGGATCCACGGGATCGGTGGCCACGCTCTCGGGTCCGGTGATGCCCCAGTTGTCCGCGTCGACCCAGGCGAGCAACTGCTTCCAGGTACGCGTGGCCGGATTCCAGCGGTACACGCCACCCATGTCAGTCTTGCCGTAGATGAGGTCCTTCTCCTTCGGGTTGAAGAGGACATCGACGATGAAGCCACCGCCCGCGCCGGTGCGCACGCTCCGCCAAGAGTAGGGGCCGGCCGCCTCCAGCTTGCGCGAATCCAGGCCCCGCCCTTTGCCCGCTGAGCCCCCGGCACAACCCACCCCGAGCAGAAGGGAGAGGGCGAGACACGTTCTGGCGTTCTTCATGTTGGCTTCCTCTATGACGCGATCGTGGAGCCCGCCACCTTACAGCCAGAGCGCACGAAACGATCCCCGATAAATCCGGCCCCGGGAGCCGAGCGGACGTCATGGCGGGCAGCCCGCTCTCCGTCGGATTGCCGACGTGAAGGCGGCCGAAACCGCACCAGGGCGCGCGATCGCGACTGGCGCCGGATGTGCATCAGTGGGGAGGCGCCCTGCGCAGGGGTGCACCGAAGCGGAGGACTCATGGCGACGCCCGAACACAACGAGGACGCGACCGGAAGTGAGGGTGGCGAGGGGGCCAGGCGGGCCCTGCTCATCAAAGGCGACGCGCACGCCGGCCCGTATCCCGTGCTCCAAATCTCCGACCAGTCCCTGTGGGTGGCGGGAGACGTCCCCTTCGGCATCGGCGAGAGCGTCACCATCCTGTTCGTCGCGGGTCAGCCCTCCCACTGTGTGGAGGCCGAGGTGGCCCGCGTAGAGCGAGGTGCGGGCCAGGCGCGCTGCCAGCTCACATTGCGCCACACCGACCAGGTGCGCGTGCCCGTGCTGGAACCCGAGCGCCCGCCCTCCGCGCCCCCGTCAGCGCGCGATCGACGGCGCTTTCGCCGCTTCAGGGTGCCGAGCAGCGCGGTGGTCATGACCGGCCAGCGCTACGTGGGCACCTACGTGACACGCAATCTGTCGGCGGGCGGGGCGCTGCTGGTGGGCGACAGCAACTTGGCCGTGGGCCAGCACGTGCGCCTGCTCCTGCACGTGGTCGGGAAGTTCTCGCAGACCCTGGAGGCCGATGTGGTTCGGCGCGAGCAGTTGCCCTCGGGCGAGCAGAGCTTCGCGGTGGCCTTCACGGGTCAGGATGCGGAGACCAACGATGGTCTGCGCAGGTTGACCATGCTGGCCAGCGAAGCCAGTGCGAAGAAGCCCCCCCACGTGCTCTTGCTCAGCCAGGCCCCGGGACGCGTGGCCGCCATGGAGGCCGAGCTTGGCGCCCTGGGCTTCGACGTGGTGACCGTGCTGACGCCGCTCGATGCCGTCTCCTACCTATCCAGCGAGGCCCAGCCGGTGGCCGCGGTCATGGTCTCCTGCGACCGCGACCACAGCGACGGGTTGGGTCTGCTCGAATTCGTCAAGGACGCCCACCCCGCGGTCCGCCGCCTGGCCCTCGTCAACGACACGCGACCGAGCGACCTGGACCGCCACACCGCGGACGGATCCGTGGAGACGGTCGTCCAGCATCCCTGGGATAGGGAACTCCTGTCGCGAGCCTTGCGACCCTTGCAGTCCTGAGCCACGCCGGACCCTGCCCGCCGGGGCGCGCGTGCGCGCGGCGCGCGCACCGGCGCGGGACCTTCGCGTGTGCCTCGCGCCCTCAGGCCCCAGAAACGACGAAAGCCGCCCGAGTGGCGGCTTTCTGCGGTATCAGACCGTTCGCGGGGTGCGTCAGTTGCCTTCTGGGCGTCGGCTGAACAGATAGGCGGCGGTCTGGCCGGAGGACGGAAAGGGATAGGTCTCCAGATCCTCGGGCGCCACCCAACGCACATCGGCAACCTGGCGCGGCGAGGCGCTCTCGGTCTTGGGCAGCGTCCCGCGGTAGAGGACGAAGTCTACGGAACGCTGGTCGAAGCGGTGGGTGCGGCGGGCCTTGGAACCGCCCAGCTCCACGTCGATTCCCAGGCGCTCGCGGAGTTCCCGCCTGAGCGCCGCCTCGTCGGTTTCATCACCGCGCACGACCACACTGGGGAACTCCCATAGCCCGCCCAGGGCGACGTTCGCTTGGCGCTGGGTGATCAGAACCCGGCCCTGTTGCTCGATGACGGCGGTGGCGACTCGAAGCCGCGAAGAGGAGTCACTGTTCATGATTAGAATCCCGAAGAGAAAGAAGTTTTTGGGGGAGCGTGGCGGCGGCCGGAACAACAGGAGCTAGCCCCACGCATTAGCTGCCCCCAATAATCGGCGCCCACTTTGAGAACTTAAGGCCGCCAGCGGAAATTTTAGATGCGGCCAGGACAGCCGCGTTTCAGCCACCGGTCTGGCAGGCGGACATCGGGTGCCAGACCAGCCACAGGTAGACCAAGGGGCCACACCGGCGCCGGCCAGCGTCGTCGGGAACGCCGCCAGCGATCGCGCGGCACCGAGAGGGGAAGGGCTCAGCCCGCCGAGGAAACCACCAGCGCCATGCGGTAGTCGTCCATAACGAAGCCTGAACCGAAATCGCTCACCAGGGACTCGGCCACGCAAAAGCCCGCGCGCTCGTAGGCGCGGATGGCCTTGTGGTTGCGCTTGTTCACGAAGAGCGACACGGAGCGGGCGCCCGCACAAACGGCCGCGTCCTTCACGCGGGCCAACGCCGCGCGCCCCACACCCTGCCCGTGATGGCCGGGTTGCACATAGAGCTTGTGGAGCTTGAGCTGAGGCAAAGCCAGCGAGTACGAGAGCAGCCCCACCGCCTGGTCGTCGACCAGGATCAGCTCCCATACCGTTCCCTCGCTCATCTCACGTTCGATAGTCGCCGGCGCGTACATGCGTTCGAGCATGTAGTCGATTTGCTCCACCGAGATGATGCCGGGGTAGTGGGCGTGCCAGATCTCGTGGGCCAGCCGACGAAGAAGCGGCACGTCGCTGGTCTCGGCGCGGCGAAAAGTGATGCTCATGGGGCCAGCCACACTTCTCCCAGAATCACGGGCGGCCGCCAAGCGTCAGTTCGGTCACGGCGGGATTGCCGGGTGGGAGCCCGGGAGAATGGGCTTCACCGCGGATCGGTCACGCGGCCTAGGAACAGACAAGCGCCGCTCCGCCGGTGCTGGACGCCGAACAGGAAGGGGCGATTCACCTTCACGATCTTGGGCTCCGGCTCCGGGGCCCTGAGGCTTATGCCGCCCATCACAACCGCGGTGGCGGCCGCGGCTACTGCTCCGTGCTCATCGATTGCCATACGGGCCTTGTGGAACACCTGAGCCAGGACAATCCTCTCCGCGTCCGTGATACGAGAGAAGTTCGTGAAATGGGCCGAGGCGCCAGCTCGCCTAGCGAGCATAGACAGGTGAGGCATCAGATCGGTCGACTCGGGCGCGGCCCGGAACTTCGGCAGAAGGAGGATGACCGGCCGAGCTCGGGCGTGCGCCGCCTGGGCGAGGGACGCAGGGGTGAGCTTCCTTTCCACGTCGGCCAAGGTTTTGCGCGGATCCGGAACGATCAGCACGAGTTGCAGCTCGCCGCCCACGAAGGGAACCGTGACGATGGTGGCGCCAGGGATCTCTTCGTACCCGAAGAGGCGGGACTTGATCTTCATGGTCGGCACGTCGACGGGACGCCCAGGCTCCAGGTAGAAGGCCCGCGGCAGGGTCCATGTCTCGGAGAAGGACTCCTGCCAGTCACCCTTGAAATAGACCGCATTCGCCAGAACGATCCGCGTGTCGCTGTCGATGGTGCCGGCAGGCACGACGTTCTGCATGAGCTGTCGCGTCTGGTTCGCGAACCAGGCGTTGATCGCTTCTTCCGAGCCCGCCGGGTTGCTCGCGAAATTCATCAGCTCCACCGGCGCGCCGTAGAAGACCTTCAGCAGCTCCAGGAACGGCTCTTTAATGGGCAGACCGCGTTGCGCGAACAGACGATTGGCCACCAGCAAGGTCATCGGCTCGGCGTCCGCGCGGCCGGCGCCCGACCGTCTGGCTCGTTCGGCCCGTGCCAGCACGCCCATGACGTCGTTCTGCAACTCGGCGAACGAGTCATGCAGCAGGGCTTCGGACTTCGGATAGTGCAGGGTCCTCCTCATGTCCTCCACGGTCCTCCCCGCTGCCCCGCCATAGGCCATCGCCAGCGCCAGTTGGATCGAATACGGCGACAGGACGGCGTTGCCCTTGGGAAACGCCTCGCGAAGGAGATCCAGTCCGAGGGTATTCACCGCGCTGGCCGCCTCGTCGGAGGCAGACGCGGTGCCACCCGCCAGGACCGCGCTGGCCATGAGGACAAAGGCCCCAAACCTCCGGAGAGCGCACTTCACCCTCCCAGTAGGCCAGCCCGCGCCGCCAGGGTCAGCAAAAATCGCCATCGCGGCCCCATGCTCGCCACGATGACGGCCCACCAAGCCCAGCGTGGGCGCAGCCGGAGCGACGTCGCCAGTGACGGCCCCGGACGCCCGGCCAGCCGCACGCCGCCAGCCGGGCTCGTTCGGCACCTAGCCTTCGGCGTCGCGCAGGCGGCCGAGGGCCGCGGCCCTGAATCTGAAGGTCTGTCCCCCGATAGAGGCCTCGAGCATTTCGCCGCCCTCCGAGTACAAGAAGACGCGCAGCCCGTTCGGATTCTTGCCCGCGATGCTGCCAGCCTTGACGATGGCCACCGAGGCATTCGCGGCAAAGCTGATCTTGCCGCTCTTGAGGCGCTTGAGCGCGTCCTCGTCATCCAGGATGACGAGCATGTGCAGGGTTTCACCGCCAATCTGCGTGCCCACCGTGAGCTGCGCCATTCCGGCGTAGCCCACCACGCGTCCTTTCTCGAAGACCTCGCCCGTGCCGTAGGTTACGCCGAGCGCGGCGATCGAGGCCCGTGCAGCCGAGGGAAACACGGCGAAGCCATAGGCCGCTTCCACGGCCTTCTTGAGGCTGACGTCGTTCTCCTGCATGCGCTGCAAGGCCGCGAGGGACCGCTCGTGAAGCTGCGGTCCGATCTTCGCCTCCTTGGCCAAGCCTTCGGCCGCGCTATCGATCTTCTCCTTGAGGCCGCTCGCCCCTTTGGCGACCGCTTCCACGCCCTTTCCCACGTTCGACTTGATGCCTTCGACCAGATCCTGCCCAAAGTTGTGCTGCATGACGGGTCACCTCTGCTCCGATTGCGGATGCTCTTCCAGCATCGACTTGGCCTTGAAGCTGAGGGTCTGTATGCCGAGCGAGACCTCCAGCAGCATGCCGCCCAGCGAATACGCCTTCACGTAGACGTCCTTCTCGTAGTCGGCCGTCCCCGAGGCTGCCGCCTTGACGATGTCCGCCGAGGCGTTGGCGTTGAACGCAATGCGACCGCGTTTGAAGCGCTCCAGCGCCTCCTGCGAACGAAACAGGACGAGCAGGTGGAACGTCTGCCCGCCCACCTGTACGCCGAGGGTGAACTGCCCCAGCGAGGCCTCGCCGATTGGCTCGTTGTGCTCGAAGGCCACACCGTGGCCGTAGGCCCCGCCCACCACCGCGCCGGCTCGGCCGACCGAGGGGAATACCACGTAGCCCGGCACCTTGCGCAGCTCGCTCTCGAGCCCCTGCTGCTTCATCCCGATCTCCTTCAGCGCACCCTTCACTTCCTGATAGATGGCACTCATTCAAACCTCCTTTCCCGCGGGGCCGGCGGACGACGCCGGGGCCCCGCCGATGTGCGCTGCCCTCAACCGCTCTTCTTGGCGCCAATCTGATCCAGCACCGAGGCAACGCCCTTGGTGATCTGACTCCGGACCGGGCCAGGCATGAGCGGCGTGTAATCGAGCTCGCACTTCACCGTGTCGCCCTCGACCTGAAGCTCCCCGTTCAGTCCCGTCTTCTTCACACTGATGTGCTTACGCTCGGCGTCCACTTGCTCGGAGAGCGAGTACTTCTTCACGTAGGGGCCCAGCGTCTGTTGGACGTCCCTGAACAGCTCGTCTCCCTGCCGTCCCGGAATTTTGCGTTCGATCTTCTCGGTTGCCATTTCCGTCCCTCCTTCGCAGCCGGCGTCATGGCTTGCCGGCGGCCGTGTTTGCCTTCTTCAGCAGCTCCTCCAGTTGACGGATGCGTTCCTCGATGCGCGCCAGTGATTCTTGGCCAGCGACCTTCTTCGCGCTCGCCTCGCTCGACTCGCGACGCCCGCCAAAAGCCGGGTGATTGGTCCACCAGTCCAGGCCGACCTCCCTGGCCTTGTCGACCGAGCACACCACGAGCCGGATCTGAAGCGTCAGCACCTCCACGTCGGCCAGGAAGAGCTTGACGTCGCCGGCGATGACGATGCCCTTGTCCAGGACCCGTTCCAGCACGTCCGCGAGCGTGGCCGACCCCGCGCTTCGCGGTGCTACCTGTTGCTGTTGCACAGTCATCTGCGTTCCCTGTCCGTGTTCACATCAACCTGCCGAGCGGCCCCAAATCCAGGTTGAGATCCTTCTCCTCCAGCCCGAATTCCTTGCGCAGCCGCTCTAGCTCCTCGGCCTGTTTCATGAGCGCCACGCCCAGCCTCTCGATCTCCTCGTCGGAGAGCGTGCCGGCCTCCATGCGACGAACCGCCTGGCGGCTCAGGACCTCGTGGAGGAACTTGATCAGCGTCAGCACCAATTGCGCGACCCCGTTCTTGTCGCGATCCAGATTCACGTGACCTCCCGCCGGCCCTCGCTCCGCGTCCCTCTGCTCGGCCTTCTCGCTCTTGTCCGTCGTCATGTGTCCCCTTCACCCGCCTTCGACGACCTCCCCAATCTGAGGAGGCTCTCCGTGGCCGCCAGCACGATCTGCAGGTCCAGCCGAACCAGTTCCACATCCGCGACCGAGATGGTCACGTCGCCCGCGATCACGGCCCCCTTGTTGAGCACGCGATCGACGGCTTCGACGAGGGTGAGATGCTCAGCCGTGGGAAGAGTCGTGTTGGCCATAGCTACCCTGGACCTCCCGAGTAAAGGGCTCCCCCGAGCCGCTCGAGCCGCGTCAGGCCTCGCGGCTCTGTCTGTCGATACACCACGGTCCGTCGCGGCCGTGGCGCGGCCCGTTCGAACTCCCGCCTGACCTGGCGCTCGTCCTCCGCCCGCTGCACGCAAGACGGGCAGCCGCTGCTCTCCGCCGGCGTGGCCATGTTGAGGAAGAGGACCGGCACATCGACACGCATACGCGCGCACGCGGCGAGCAGGTCCTTGGTCTCCTCCAGCGCCACCTCGCTCAGGATGGCCACCGCGCACAACGAGGCCAGCCGAGGATCCACGAGGGTCTTGCGAAACTGCTTCAGCTCCTTGGACGTCGCCACCAGGCGCTCGGCCAAGCCCGCCGGCCGGAATACCTCGCGGTACTTGAGCAGCACCTCAAAGAACGCCTTGAGCCAGCCATCGATGATTTCCGGCATTTCGAGCAACCGGATGAGATGGCCAGTCGGTGCCGAGTCCAGGATGAGCAATTGGTACTGGCCCTGGGCGACAAATTCCATGGCCGAGGCGAGGGCCATGATCTCGTCCAGCCCGGGCGGCGACAGATCCAGGATGCGCTCCATCACCTGGCGGTCGAAGGTCAGATCGAGGCTGTGAAACATGGACTTCAGGAACTCGTCGAGCTCGCGCTGGTAGTCCTGCTTGAGCTGCTCGAACTCGGCGTCGGCGTCGATCTCCAGGGCGGTCAGCCCCGCCATCACGCGCACCGGTTTTGGCCCCACCGTCATGTCCAGGCAGTCTCCCAGCGAGTGAGCCGGATCAGCGGAGAACAGCAGGATCTCTTGACCGCGTCGCTCGCGGGCCAGGCGCATGGCGGTCGCGCAGGCTAGCGTGGTTTTGCCCACCCCGCCTTTGCCCGCGAACACGAGGAGCCTCAAGCCCGCATCCGGCAATGGCGGCGGATTCTCGACCTGCGGCCCCGCGGGCTCGACGGGCGACTCTTCGTCGTGCGCATCGAGCTGCAGCTCGCCCGCGCCTCGCCAGAACTGCCGAACCGCCTCAAGGCCACGCACCTCCGTGGCGTACCAGGGCACCGTGAACAGCCGGCGCGCCGCGAAGCTCTCCGGCAGGTGGCGCAAGAGGCTGAGCCTCTGCGTGCGCCCGCCCTCGCACCACGCGCACGCCGCCGCCTGCGGGACCTTGTTGACCACCACCTCGCCGGCCGGTATCTGCAGCCGGTCGAGCTCCCCGAGCAGCCTCTCGGTCTCACGGATGGCCAACTCCTCCGCGATCATCACGGGCACGAAGCGCGTGCGCCGTGCATCGCGAAACTGCCGCTCGGCCCGCGCGATCGACTCACCGAGGCTCTCGAGGAACCCGTCGAGATCGTCGGCTTGATAGGAACCCTGCCCGAAGACCTGCTTCATATAGCGGTGCTTGGCCAGCAGGGTGTCCAGGACCTCGACCCAACGACGCAGCAATTCGGGCATGCCCAGCAGGCGCAGGGTGTGCCCGGTGGGCGCCGTATCGACGACGATCGTCTCGTCTCGCCCGCGCTCATCGGCCCACCGCGAGATCTCCAGCAGCGCGAACAGCTCGTCCATGCCCGGCAGGGACAGCGAGAGGAACCGGTCGATGTCTTCGCGGTCCAGGAAGGTGCCCCGCTCGGCGATCTCGCGCAGGTGCTCGCCGTGTTGCCGCCGGAAGGTCTCGAGATACTCCCGCGCCGCGAGCTCCACGACCTTCACGCGCCCCGGACCGGACGAGCCGGCCGGCACGCCCAGCACGTCGACCAGCGAGTGGGCGGGGTCGGTGGATACCAGCAACACGGACCGCGCCCCCTGCCCCGCTATCTCCAGCGCCGTGGCGGCGGCGCAGCACGTCTTGCCCACGCCGCCCTTGCCGCCGAACAAGACCAGCTCCAGGCCGGACTCGCGCAAGAAGTCCGGCCGACTCACCCGCCCTCCTCGGGGCCCTTCGCTTGGCCCGCGAAGCGCGCCGCCTCTTCGGCTTTGGCCTTCTTCAGCTTGTCGAGTTGGTCGAGGAGCTGCTTTTCGCGCGCGTCGAACTGCTCGTCCGTGATGTGCCCCGTCTCCAGCTCCATGTAGAGGTCGCTCAACTCCTTCTTGAGTCGCTCACCCTGGCTCTCCAGCTCCTCGCGCGCGGACTGGTCGATCTTGCGAAAGACCCACATGATGCCCTTGAAGGGAGACAACAAGAGGTCGTCGAGGATGAGCATGGACGCGCCTCCACGCGACGCGCCTCACACCGTGAGGTGCAGTTCGATGAAGTCGTAGGGCGGGAAGGGGCCGTTCTCCTCAACGGCGAATTCCGCGGGCAACGCCTTGGCCGAACGCTCGAGCGCCGCCTCGAACTCGCGCTGTTTGTCCTTGGGGACCAGGCAGGCCAGCCGCACGAACTCCTGCTCGTTGCGTGCCGGATTGCGTTTGACCTCGGCGCAATAGGGCGAAACCTCCTTCTCGACGACGCCGGCGTACTCATCGCGAGCCCGATTCAACGCCTGCTCGAACGCCTGCCCCAGCTCGATCTTTTCGTCGCGAGTCAGCGTCTGACCCGCGAAGCGGTCTCGCGTCGCCGCCAGCTCCGGACTACGCGCCACGAAGAAGTCGAAGACGCTGGGCCGCTCCGCCTTGTAGTAGGTCCGCGCGGCCAGTTCGATCTTGCCCTCCACGCGACGCATCTGTTCGCTCAGGTCGGCCTGGTAACGCTCCAGCAGCCTGCGAATACCGTCCGCGCTCTCGGCCACCGTTCCGAACGAAACCGGCAGTACGACCCGGCTGTTGTCGATCACCTTGCGCAGCACCCGCTGGTGCGCGGAGAGGTGTTTGCGCTCCGGCCTCAACTCCTCGCCGGTCGGAACGTCGCTCACCACGGCAATGAGCTGGCCGCCGCCGTCCGCGATGGCCACGGTGTAGACCCGCGTATCATGCAGGCCGATCGCTCCGAACTCCGTTTCCGCAAGGCCCGAGGCCACCGCGTACAAGTAAGTCCCCGTGTCCTTCTTCTCGCTCTCGCTCGCCATCGTCCACCTCCGGCTCGTTCTCTCTCAGCTTGGACTCGGCGCACTCGGCTGCGCCGCCGTCGCCGTGGCCGCGACGGCCTCGGCGTAGCGCAGATAGGTGTCCACGGAAGCCACCACCACCCGGGCCTGGACGGTGATGATCTCGATGCCGACCAGCGACACCTTCACCCACGCGTCGATCACGATGCCCTTGTCCAGGATGATGCTAATCACCTCGGCCAATCCTCCTCCTCCCCCCGGACCGCCGCCTGCTCGCTGCACTTCAGCCATTTCTTCCTCCCTTTCTTGCGGGCGGCGCCGACTGCCAACGTCTGGCCGCCGGCGCATCGCCCATCACCGCCAGCCCTCGTCGGTGCGCACACGCTCAAGCCACCTGCACGGGCGTGGCGGACAAATCTAAGTGTGTGACGGCCCCGTGGTCATGCACGGGATTTGGCTTTCTGGAGCGGCGAAGCTGTAGGGCGGCCATGGCCCGCTGATGAGGAGCTCGGTCCCGGCCTCCGGGCGCAAATCACGAAAGCGTTCCTTGAACGCCACCACCGACTCCCGCCTGACCAGAAAATGAAGCGATCCGAGGAGCCTCGGCTGCTCCCGCGCGGTCGCGCCACAGGCTTGAACTGAGGCAAGCAAGCGTTCGAAGCCGCGCCTTTCATCACTCGATGACTCGGCCCTTTGGCGCACGACGACGCCGGCAAAGGCCCGCGAGCAGCGTTCCAGCGCCGCCTCTCGTCGGGCTCGCAGCGGATCCGCGGCGTCTAGGTGTTTGCGCAGACTCTCGAGATAGGCCCGCCCCGAGGTCGGGGCCGCCGGGTGGGGCGCCGGCTCGCTGGTTGGCGCGGACTCGCCAGCGAGCAGCAGGACGCGCACGCCCATCTCCACGCATCCCTCCAACTCCCGCAGCGACGCCGACAGGCGATGTGCGTGCTCCTCGACGTAGCGGATCAGGTCAGCCTCGCTCGCGAATGTCGCCCCATAGCGCATCGGCAGCACGGCGGTTTGGCCGAAGAGCGCCTCGACCACCCTGTCGTAGTCGAGCAGGCGGCTCAGGCTGGGGATCAGCTCGGCGTCCTCGATGTGCGAGAACGCGGCCCGCAGACCTCTGGCACGCGCATAGGAGACGGCATGCCCACCAACCCCGGCGACCGTGGTCGACGGCGCGGCCCCGGCGTCGGAGAGGACGCAGTAGAGAAGGGCCCTCACGGGCGTCCCCTCATGGCCCGCCCTCCAAGGCGGGCGTGAAGCTGTAGGGCGGCAGTGGGCCCGTGCACTGCACGGACAGGCCGCGCTCCTCCCAGTCGGCGTTCGCCTTCTCCACGGTGGCGAGGGCAGCCGGGAGCTGAGCGCGCGCAATCAGCACGGCGAAGTTCAGCACCGCCTCCCTCTCCTGCCCGGACGGAGGCGCGCCCGCCGCTCTCTCGACCAATGAGGTCGCCTCGCCCTGCAGCTCTCGACGCAGCCGCTCGCGCGCCGCCTCGGTCCACTCGCTCACCCGGCCTGCCCCCCTCGACAGGGCACGCTGCCGCACCAGGAAGCGTTTGCCTGGCGATTCCGACGGGCCCCGCTCGCGGTCCATCTCCGCGGCGGCCCACGCTTCGATGGCCCGGCGCCGGTCGAGGTACCCCTTGACGGCCCATTCCTCGTGGTCAGCCGTGCGTTCGAGGAAGGAGACAATCTCGTCATAGTGCCCGCTCATCACCTCCCGCAAGCGCGGCGCCCCCGAGAACAGGGTCCCAAAACGCGCCGGAAAGATGGGCGAGAGGCGCATGGCCTGCTCGACCACGGATTCGTGGCGCAGGGCACGCGGCCCCACCCAGGCGAGGTCGGACAGATGCGCTTCCGCCTCCGGGCCGGTGAACTCCGCCAGCGGCACCGCGCTCACCACGGCGACGATCTCCCGATGGGCCTCGCAGGTGATCCTCTGCTCTCCGCTCACATCCTCCAGAGTGGGAGCCGCGGCCAGCAGATTCCGGCGCGCGAAGCAATAAAGATAGAGGGCTAGGTCCTCCCCCATTCTTCGTCTCCCTTGCTATGTCCCGCCCTCCCGCGCCTTCACGGCCGCGGCCAGCGCAGTCTCGATGTCGTCGGCCTCGATGGTGACCTTGGGTCGGGCCTCGCCCGCACGTTGCACCTCTGCCACCGCTCTCCGAATCGCCCCCATGGCCGCCTGATCGCAGATCAGCGCCAGGTCGGCGCCGCTCATGCCTTCCGTCCTTCGGGCCAACTCGTCGACGTCGACGGAGGCCGCCAGCGGTCGCCCACGCAATTGAACCGCCAGGATCTTGGCGCGGTCTTCCGCCTTGGGGAGCGGTATCTCCACCACTTCGTCGAAGCGCCCTGGCCTCAGCACGGCCGGGTCGATGATGTCGCGCCGGTTGGTGGCCCCGAGGACCAGGACACCCTTCAATTCCTCGATGCCGTCCATCTCGGTCAGGAACTGACTGACCACCCGCTCGGAGACGTGCGACTCCCCGCCCCCGCCACTCCGTCGCGGGATCAACGCATCCACCTCGTCGAAAAAGATGATGCACGGGGCGGCCTGGCGCGCCTTCTGGAAGGTCTCGCGCACGCCCCGCTCGGATTCGCCCACGTACTTCGAGAGCAGCGCGGCCCCCTTGACCGAGATGAAGTTCAGTCCCCCTTCGGTGGCGATGGCCTTGGCCAGAAGGGTCTTGCCGCAGCCGGGTGGACCGCTGAGCAGAATACCCTTGGGCGGCTTGAGCTTTGCCTGCGCGAACAAGCCCTCATGTTGCAGCGGCCACTGCACGACCTCGACGAGGCGACGCTTGGTCTCTTCGAGTCCGCCAATGTCATCCCAGTGGACCCGCGGGACCTCCACGAACACCTCGCGGATGGCCGACGGCTCCACGGACCGCAGGGCGGCGGCGAAGTCGTCGCTTGTGACCTCCAGCTTGGAGAGCAGCTCGAATGGGATGCTCTTCAGCGAAAAATCCACGTCCGGCAGGATGCCGCGCAGACAGATCATGGCGGCCTCGCGGCACAGCGCCTCCAGGTCGGCGCCCACGAATCCGTGCGTGATTTCCGCCAGGTGATCGAGGTCCACGTCACGCGCCAGGGGCATGCCCCGGCTATGAATCTCCAGGATCTGCTTGCGACCATCTCGATCCGGAATCGGAACGACAATCTCGCGGTCGAAGCGACCGGGGCGCCGGAGCGCCGGATCCAACGCGTTGGGAATGTTGGTCGCGGCGATGACCACGACGTTCTGCCGCTTGTTGAGCCCGTCCATCAGAGCGAGGAGCTGGGCGACGACACGTTTCTCCACATCGCCGACCACCCGCTCGCGGCTCGGCGCGATGGCGTCGATCTCGTCGACGAAGACGATGCTCGGGCTCCGCTTGGCCGCCTCATCGAAGACCTTGCGTAGATGCGCCTCGCTCTCGCCGTAGAACTTGTGGATGACCTCCGGCCCGCTGATGCTGAAGAAGTGGGCATCGGTCTCGTGGGCGATCGTCCTGGCAATCAGCGTCTTGCCGGTCCCGGGCGGCCCGTGCAGCAACACGCCCTTGGGCGGATCGATGCCGAGGCGATCGAACACCTCGGGGTAACGCAGCGGCAGCTCTATCATCTCGCGGATGCGCTGCAACTGCGGCTTGAGGCCCCCGATGTCCTCGTACGACAGGCCGGGCCGCGCCGTTGTCTCCTCGGCCCGCACCTCTTCCTTCTGCGGCTCGGCGATGAAGAGCTCCGTCGTGCGGTGGATGATGACCGGCTCCTTGGGCACCGTCCGCAGCACCTTGAATCCGGCGTTGCGGCTGCCGAAGAGGGCGGCGCGAATGCGATCGCCTTCGACCACGGGCAGGCCGTCCAGGAGCGCGCCGACGTAGCGGATGTCCTTGGCGGACAGGCTCACGTCGATGGGCGCCACGTGCACCTGGCGCGCCATCGGGCAGCCCCTCTTGCGAACCGTGACGAAGTCGTCGAGCCCGACCTTGGCGTTGCCGCGGGTGATGCCATCGAGCTGCACCCTGGATTGGCCGCGCACATCCTTGTACGCCACCGTCGAGCGGCAGTAGGTCGTCCGCTTGCCGACGATCTCGACGATGTCGCCCACGCTCGCCCCGATCTTCTCCAAGTCCGACGGATCCATGCGGGCGAAGGTGCGTCCCACGTCCTTGCTCAAGGCCTCACTGACGCGGAGTTTGATTTCTGCCGGTCGTTCGCTTGCCATCCCGCGCCCCTCTGTTCACCCCTGCGGCTTACCCGGTTTGCTGCAGCGGATTTCCACGATGCCGTTCTTCTCGGACACCTTTACCGTGCTCTTGTCGACCGCGCTCGGCAGGTCGAAGCGCTTGTGATACTTCCGCTCGGCTCGAGACGCGGAGATCTCCATCCGCGTTCCCTCGACGTCGATTCTCACGTCCCGGGACTCCACGCCGGGCATCTCCGCCAGCACCAACAGGTGGTCTCCCTCGTCGAAGACATCGACCAGCGGCTCCCGCATGTCCTCGATCACCGGCTCGCCGGAGTCCTCATCGCGGCGGATGTTGCCAAACGGCTCGACCCTCGGCGACTCGCCGCCCACGCCCATCTTCACGGACAATCCGTAGACCCCGCGCAGTGGTTTCTGTTGTTCTCCTCCGGCCTGCCCGAGGTCGAAGCTCCCGGTCTTCGAGATCTGCTGCCCTTTTTCGGCGAGTTGGTTCAGCTTGTCGACGAACTCTGTCAGGCCGCCGATCAGCCCGCCAAGGCCACCGCCTTCCTTACCTGAGCCGCTCTCACCACCTCTTGCCATGCCGTTCCTCCGAACCCTGATGCCCCAATCGAGTGTGAGCCCGCGGGGACGCGAGCAACAAGCGAACTTTCTCCGCAAAAGAGTGTCTGAGCGCCCGTGCCGTTGCTGGCCACCGTCGACCGAGGCCAGCTTTGCT
>JAEXQJ010000304.1 GCA_023438785.1 Pseudomonadota bacterium | reverse complement strand
ATCCAGAAGCGCGCCCACCAGGGTGTCCAGGGCGAGGGGGCTGGACTGGGTCACGCCGTCGGAAGCCACGAAGCTGATGTGGCCCGTGTAGTGGTGAGGGCCCGGTGCGCCATCCAGCAGCACCTCGCGCACGGCGCCTGCCTCCAGGTTGCCCAGGTCCTCGCTCCGCGTCTCGCCGCCTTCAACGTCGAGGACGATCTGCACGTGGCCAACCGCCTGCTGTGCTCGGAGGCTCAGCTTGGGCCTCTGACCGGCCGGCACCTTGGTCAGGGTCTGAATCTGAATAGCGTCGGCCCAAGCCAGGGCGGGCCACACGCACAGGCCAACCATGATCAGCAGCAGTCGGACCATGGCCGAGATCCTAGCAGGACGGCTGGCCTTCAGCCCTTGTGACGGCGGGCCGCGGCCATCTGGGCGATCTTCTCGATGAGTTGCGGGTAGGGCTCGCCGCCTTCCTCCGCGGCCCAGGCCAGATCCTCACCGTCAGCGAGGTACGGATTGGGATTGGCCTCCACGACGTAGATCTCGTCGTCGTGGGCCAGGCGCACGTCGATGCGGCCGTAGTCGCGCAGCCCGGCGGCCTGGTAGGCGCGCACGGCCACCTCGCCCAGGCGGGCGCGCAGCTCGTCCGAGAGGTTCTGGGCGATGCAGTTCTCGATGCCTCGCGCCTCGCGGTACTTGTGGCTCCACTTGGCCTTGAAGGTCGCGATCTTGTTCTCTTCGGCGGTCTCCTGGGCGAAGACCATCTCGATGGGCGGCAGGGCGCGCGGCCGATCATTGCCGATCACGCCCACGTACAACTCGCGGCCGGCGATGAACTCCTCCACGATGGCCGCGGTGTTGATCCGCGTGTGGATGAAGTGCACGCGCTCGAGCAAGGCCGCGTCATCGCGCACGACCGATCGATGGGCGATCCCCACCGAGGCATCCTCGTCCAAGGGCTTCACGATGAGCGGGAAACGCGCGTCACTGGGGCGCTGCCAGGGCTGATTGCGGTGGCACACGAAGAAGTGCGGAATGCGCAGCCCCTGATAGGCCAACACCATCTTCGTCAGGGCCTTGTCCCGGGCCAGGATGAGACCCTCGGCCGACGCGCCCGTGTAGGGGATGTCCAGCATCTCCAGCACCGCGGCGACGCCGTAGTCCAAACACGACTGGTTGCGGAAACGCTCCGAGAGGTTAAACACCGCGTCCACCGGTTCAGCACGCAGGCCGTTCACCAGCGCAGAAAAATCACTGCGAAAGCCGAAGAGGCGGACCTCGTGGCCCAGGCTCTTGAGGGCACGGGCCACATCGAACTCGGCCTCGTCGGTGGATTCCAGCTGGCGGGCGTAGTCCTGCCCCGCCGGTGGCTCGCTATCGGTGTCGAACAGAACGAGTATGCGCATCTTCATCCGAGCTGGAGGACGTCGCGAGGAACGCCCATCGACATTTTGTACTATGCCATCGGCGTAGTCGAAAGGCCGATGTTGTGTTGGGGTATGGCTCGGTTCAGAACGACGGGCGGATTGCCCATGGCTTGCGAGCGATCACCGATGAGTGAAAAGACGGAACCCAAGGCCGAACGGCAGCCGCGAGGCCTCTACCTGCTGTTCGGCGTCGAGATGTGGGAGCGCTTCTCGTATTACGGGATGCGCGCCTTCCTGGTGCTCTTCCTGGTGAGCACGGCGGGCGGTTTCGGCTGGTCCAAGCAGGAGGCCAGCCATCTGTACGCCTGGTACACGGGGCTGGTCTACCTGACCCCCCTGCTGGGCGGTTACTTGGCTGACCGCGTGCTGGGCACCCATCGCGCCGTGGTCATCGGCAGTGTGGTCATTGCCTCGGGTCATTTCTGCCTGGCCATCCCGGCCCAAACCAGCTTCTTCGTCGGGCTGGGCCTCATCGTCCTGGGCACCGGCTTCTTCAAATCCAATATCTCCACCATGGTGGGCCAGCTGTACCGCAAGGAAGACCGGCGGCGGGATGCGGCTTTCACGATTTTCTACATGGGCATCAACACGGGGGCCTTCATTGGTCCGCTCATTTGCGGATATCTGGCCAAGAGCCCGCGCTTTGGCTGGCATTGGGGCTTCGGCGCGGCGGGGGTGGGCATGGTGGCCGGATTGGTGACCTACCTCGTCCTGAGGCGGCGCTATCTGGCGGGTATTGGCGAGGTGCCGGCGGCTCGCGCCACGCCCACCGCGCGCGCGTCGCATGGGCCTCTGTCCCGTGAGGACAAACACGGCATCGCGGCGATCGGCATTCTGGCCTTCTTCAACATCTTTTTTTGGCTTGCCTTCGAACAGGCGGGCTCATCCCTGAGCTTCTTCGCCGAGGAGCGCACCCGCCGGGCGTTCCTGGGCATCGATTTCCTGGCCCCGTATTTCCAGTCGGTGAACCCCATCGCCATCATCGTGCTGGCGCCGCTGTTCGCGCGGCTGTGGGGGCGGCTGGCGGCACGCGGGCGCGAGCCGTCCACGCCGGTGAAGTTCGCCATGGGCCTTCTCCTGGTCGGACTGGGTTTCGTGGTCATGGTCTTCGCGGCGCGCCTGTCCGACGGAGGGGCGCGGGTCAGTCCCTTGTGGCTGGTCTCGGCGTACGTCCTGCACACCTGTGGCGAGCTGTGCCTTTCGCCCGTGGGTCTGTCCATGGTCACCAAGCTAGCCCCGGCCCGCTTCGCCTCGCTGATGATGGGCCTCTGGTTCTTGGCCTTCTTCATCTCGGATCTGGCCGCCGGGCTGCTGGCCGGAACGGTGGAGAAGATCGAGCGTGGTGAGGTGTTTCACGTCTTGGGCGGCCAGGCTGACTTCTTCCTCATGTTCGTGGTGCTGACCTTTGGCGCCAGCGTGGGGCTGTTTGCGCTCTCACCGGTGGTCAAGCGGCTCATGCGCGGTCGCGCCTGATCGGGTTCCCTTCGACGCGTGTATGCTTCTCCTCCCATGTCGCTCAACCTGACTCTGGCACCCGAGGCCGTGACTCCGACCGCGGAGGCCAGGCCATGAGCGTCGCACCGCCCAATTGGCTGGACGGCGTGGCGGCCTCCATTGTCGTCTGCGACCGCACAGGCGTGTGCACCTATCTGAACGCGCAAGCCATGCGCAGCTTCGCCAAGGACGGAGGCGCCGCGCTCTTGGGCCGCAACCTGCTCGACTGCCATCCCGAGCCGGCGCGCACGCGCTTGCTCGATATGCTGCGCGAGCCAAAGGCGAACACGTACACCATCGAGAAGAAGGGCATCAAGAAGCTCATCCAGCAGATGCCCATCCACACGGACGGCCAGTTCACGGGGGTGGTGGAGATCAGCTTCGAGATCCCCTTCGAACTGCCTCACTTCGTGCGCCAACCCTGAGGGAGGGCCGGCATGACCAGCGCGGAGGATCTGGCGCGATACCTGAGTCAGCTCCACGGGGGCCTGCCCGCCCTGCTGGAGCTCCTGCCCGATCTGGCGGTCGTCACCGACGTGGACGGACGCGTGTGCTGCCTGAACGCACTGGCCGCGCAGGCGTTGGGTAAGAGCGCGGATCAGGTGGTGGGGCGCACGCAGGAGGAGCTCTTTCCGCCTGAGGTGGCGGCCCAGTACCGGCGGAAGATGCAGCAGGTGTTGGCGACGGGTGAAACCCTTATCGCCGCCGAGGAGGAGTTGGGCGACCGGCCCCTATGGAGCGAGGCGCGCATCGTCCCGCTCAAGGACGCGGAGGGTCGCGCGGTGGCCCTGCTCATGCTGCTGCGTGATCTCTCGGTAAGCGGCATGCGTTCTCTGTCCATGCGCGAGGCCTGCCAGCGCGCCATGCTCGACAACTTCCCCTATCTGGTCTGGCTCAAAGACACGGAGGGCCGTTTTTTGGCCGTGAATCAGGCCTACGCGCGCGCCTGCGGCAGGGAGAGCGCGGCCGAGCTGACGGGCCTGACCGATCTGGACGTGTGGCCGCCCGAGTTGGCCAAGAGCTACTTGGCCGCGGACCAGCAGGTCCTCGCCCACCGCAGCCAGCTCTTCATCGAAGAGGCCATCGTGGACCGCGGGACCACGCGCTGGTTCGAGACTTTCAAGACGCCCGTGCTCGATCGCGGCGGTCGCCTCCTGGGCACCACCGGTTTCGCCCGCGACATTACCGAACGGCGACGGATGGAAAACGAGCTACGCGAATCGCGCGAGCAGCTTCGCGCCTTGGCGGCTCACGTCGAGCAGGTGCGCGAGGAGGAACGCGTGCGCATCGCGCGCGAGATCCACGATGAGTTGGGTCAGTCATTGACCTGCATGGGCATGGACTTGGCATTTCTGGAGAGACAGCTCACCGCCGCAGACGCCAAAGCCAAGGAGCGCATCGCCGCGCTCAACGAGCTGGTCAGGGAGACCATCCAAACCGTCCGCCGCATTTCGGCCGAGCTGCGCCCGAGCATCCTTGACGATCTGGGGTTGGCCGCCGCCCTGGACTGGCTGGCGCACGACTTCGAGGAGCGCACGGGCATTCACTGCCGCGTGACGAGCCCCGAGGAGATCCCCATCTCGGCCGAGCGGGCCACCACGGTTTTCCGCATCTGTCAGGAGGCCCTGACCAACGTGGCCCGCCACTCGTCTGCCAAGCAAGTCGAGATACAGGTGAGCCACGGCGGGAATCGCCTGGACCTGCGCGTCTGCGACGACGGCCGCGGCATCAGCACGGACGAGGTCCAACGCCCCGGTTCGCTCGGCCTGCTTGGTATGCGCGAGCGCGCCGGCCTGCTCGGCGGCTCGATGGAGGTACGGGGCGAGCCGGGCAAGGGCACCACCGTGGTCCTCAGTCTGCCCATGCAGAGTAGTTGGCTCGGCGATCCCTGAACGGCTTGGCCAAGCGGTTCGAGACGCCCTGGCGCGAATCGAGGACGGCGCGGCCGATCTCCAGGTGCAGGCGCAACTCACCGGGCTTGCAGTTCCTGGCCAAGCAGTCGTTGGCCCCGGCGTACAGGGCCTCCACGAAGAAGGGTTTCTGGCGTCGGCGGGTGAGCACCACCACGTACAGCGCCGCACCCGCCTCACGACGGCGCAAATCGCGCACCGAGGACAGGCCGCGGCACCCGGGCAGGTCCCAGTCGAGCAACACCAACACCGGCTGCGTCGCGCTGTTCAGTACCCGGGTGGCCTCGGCGAAGCTGCTCACGGCCTCGGCCTCGTAGCCCCATTCGCGCAGCATCTCGACGAGGGGCGAGCGCCTGTCCTTGTCCTCTTCTGCGACCAAAACTCGCATCTCCATCCTCCTGCCATGCTCCGGTGCGGGCGTGGCCCCTGTGGGCCGTCGCTCATTCCGCGTTCGATGTGCGCCACGGCCACACAAGAACAACCCGGGGACACGGCGCACTCTCGCGACGAGCACCGCTCGACGCAAATCCGGGGCCATACACGAAAGCGCTTGCCCGCGCGCCCTGAGCGAGGCCCGCCGCGGGCCACCGACGGGGCCGGCGCATCCGCACCGTCGAGCGTCCGGCGCGGACCCCAAGATTGCCTCACGAAGAGCACACGGGCCTGCGGCTCGCAAATCCGCCCTCGACGCGGCTTTGCTCTTGCATCGTGAGGGCCGGGAGCCCCACGTGCACGTTCGGCTGTGTGATACACTCGCCGCTGTGGCGCGCGTCCTAATCGTAGATGACGAAGAGGACATCCGGCAGTCTCTGCGCAGGACGATCGAGCGGATGGGGCACAAGGTGGTGGAGGCTGGCGATGGCCTGGAAGCCGCCCGGGCCATGGATGGCGAGCCCTTCGACGTGGTGGTCAGCGACCTGCGCATGCCGCGCGCGGATGGCATCACGGTGCTGCACAAGGCGCAGGAGCCTCCGCGCACCACGCCGGTCATCATCCTGACCGCGAGCACGCAGCTATCGGACTGCGTGCAGGCCATGCGGGCGGGCGCCTTCAATTTCCTGGTCAAACCCTTCCACGTCGAGGAGCTGCGCAACGTTCTGGAGGCCGCGCTGGCCCTCGGTCGGGCGCCGGGCAAGTCGGCGCGTCCCGGGGAGGGTCAGCCGCAGGCCGCGCTGATCGGCGATTCACCCGCCTTGCGCGCCGTGATGGACATGGTCACCCAGGTGGCCGCCACCGACGCCACGGTCCTGCTGCTGGGCGAGAGCGGCACGGGCAAGGAGGTGGTGGCGCGCCTGCTGCACGCCTTTTCGCCGCGCGTGGGCGGGCCCTTCATCGCCGTCAACTGCGGGGCCATCCCCGAGGGCCTGGTGGAGAGCGAGCTGTTCGGCCACGCCAAGGGCGCCTTCACCGGGGCCACGGAGGCGCGTGCCGGCAAGTTTGTGGACGCCGAGGGTGGCACGCTGTTTCTCGACGAGATCAGCGAGCTGCCCCTGGCCCTGCAGGTGAAACTGCTGCGCGTGCTGCAGGAGCGAACGGTCACGGCGGTGGGCGAATCCAAGATTCGTGCGGTCAACGCGCGGGTGGTGGCGGCGTCCAACCAGAACCTGGAACTGCTGGTTAAACAGGGGAAGTTCCGCGCCGATCTCTTCTTCCGCCTCAACGTCGTGCCCATCATGCTGCCCGCCCTGCGTGAGCGGGCCGAGGACGTGGCGCCGCTCTGTCGGCACTTTCTCGCCTCGTGCGCGGGCCGCCTGGGCAAGAGCGTCGTGCTCTCCGACGCGGCCTTGGTGGCCCTGCAGCTCTATGAGTGGCCGGGCAACGTGCGCGAGTTGGAAAACCTCGTCGAGCGTCTGGTCATCCTTAACCGCACGGGCACCATCGGCGCGAGCGACTTGCCCGCCGCCATTCGCACCCCCTCGGCCACCCTGGCGGCAGAGACGGTCGCGGGTGCCACGGCCGACGCCATCGATCTGCCGGCCACCCTGGCGCGCATCGAAAGCGCGCTGGTGGAGCGGGCCATACGCATCGCCGCCAACAACCGCACCCGCGCCGCCGAGTTGCTGGGCATCAGCCGCACCACGCTCATCGACAAGCTGAAGCGCCTCGGGCTCGATCAGAGTTAGGGCTGCTAGCGCGGCAGGGTGAACCAAAAGCTCGCGCCCTGCCCGAGCTCGCTGTCCACGCCGATCTGGCCCCCATGGGCCTGCACGGCCAGCTTGCAGAAGGTGAGGCCCAGACCGGTGGTGTGCGTCTTGCGAGCCCGACGGTCCTCGGCTTGAGCGAACTTGTCGAAGATGCGCTCGCGCAACTCGGGGGCGATGCCGGGGCCGTTGTCGTTCACCCGCACGAGGATGTGCGAATCCTGGGCGGCCACGGCGACGCGAATCTCGCCCTGAGCCGGGGTCACGCGCAGGGCATTGGCCAGCAGGTTCTGCACGATGCGGGTCAGCACTTGCTCGTCGACCACTGCCGGCAGGGGCTCGTCGGGGTGCTCGAAGACCAGGGCGCGTGTGCCCACCAGTCCCTTGAAGTCGGAGAGCGTGCCCCCGATGAGCCCCACCACGTCGCACTCGCTGCGCTGCAGGGTCATCTTGTCCGCCTCCATCTTGCTCACGTCGAGCACCCCGTTGATCAGACGCATCATCTGGCGGGCCACGTGCAGGCTGCGCTCCACGTCCTCACGCGACGGCTCGGGCAGCTTGTCCGCGTCTTCGCGCAGCAGCTCCAGATTGGCCAGCACCGCGGTGAGCGGCGAGCGCAGGTCGTGCACGATCATGTGCACCAACTCGTCGCGCATCTGCTCGCTTCGTCGCAGCTTTTCGTAGCCGGCCTGCAGTTCGCGTCGCTGACGACACAATTCCAACTGGGCGGCCACGCGCGCCTTGACCTCGTCCACCTGAAAGGGCTTGGTCACGTAGTCCACACCCCCCGCCTGGAACCCGCGCACCTTGTCCAGGGTGTCGCTCATGGCGCTGATGAAAATGACCGGAATGGCGGCCAGGCGCGGATCGGCCTTGAGCTGCGCGCACACCTGAAACCCGTTCATTTCGGGCATGTTCACGTCGAGCAGAACGAGATGCGGCGGTTCGGCGCGCGCGGCCTGCAGGGCCTGGACCCCGCTGGTCACGGGGCGCGGCCGGTAGCCGGACAGCTTGAGCATGCCGACCAGCATCTGCAGGTTGGCGGGCGTGTCGTCGACCACCAGGATGCTGGGGGTCTCTAGCTTGGGGGCGCTCATGATTCTCCCTCCACCTGAATGCGGGCGAGCAGGCCCGGATAATCGAAACGCTCGGCCAGCGCGCGCAGGCGCGCCACGTGCTCGGGCGCCACGCCGACCATGCCCTCCAGGATCTCCAAGATGCCCTCGTAGTCGGCACTGGCCGCGGCGGCGCGCAGGCGCTCGGCACTCGCCGCGGCCATCGCGACGGGCCCGCTTGGCTCACCCTCCACGACAGCCAGATCGTTGATGAGCAAAGGCTCTCGCACCACGGCAGCGTCTTCGCTGGTGAGCTCTTTGACGGGCACCTCGACCTGCAGGCGCGTGCCGGGGCCCGCGTGCCGCTGCAGGGTGAGGTCGCCGCCCATGAGGCGCGCGAATTGACGGCTGATGGCTAAGCCCAGCCCCGTGCCGCCGGCACGGATGCCAGCCTCGGTCTGCTCGAAGGCCTGGAACACGCGCTCTGCATCGACATCGGGAATCCCCGGCCCCGTGTCCTCGACCCGTGCGCGCAACATGAGGTCCCCTGCCTCCACCCGGTCCAGGCGCACCGACAGCCGCACCATGCCCTGGCTGGTGAACTTGACCGCATTGCCCAGCAGGTTGACCAGGATCTGCCGCAGCTTCTGCTCGTCCGCCTCCAGCAGGCGCGGCCCCTGGGTGGGACAGTCCACAAGGAAGTCCAGGCCCTTCTCCTGCACGCGCAGGCGGAACATGCCCACCATGTCGGCCACCAGTTTGTCGAGGTGGAAGCTCACGGGATTGCACGCCACGCGGCCGGCTTCGATCTTCGACATCTGCAGGACATCTTCCATGAGAGTCAGCAGGTGCTCGCCGCTGCGGGCGATGGATTCCAGGTACGGCCGCTGGGACGCGCCCAGGTCCGGATCGCGCAGCAGCAACTGGGAGAAGCCCAGCACCGCGTGCAGCGGCGTGCGGATCTCGTGCGACATGTTGGCCAGAAAGGCGCTCTTGGCTTGGTTGGCGCGCTGGATGCCGTCCATCAACTCCCGCTCGCGCGAGATGTCGCGAAAGATGCGCACCGTCCCTTGGAAGCTGCCCTTGTCGTCGAACAGGGGCGCGGTGCTGGCGCTGGCCACGAACCAATGGCCGTCGCGGTGCAGGCCCAACGCCTCCTGCGTGCCGCACGCCTGACCGGAGTGCGCGACGCGCTCGCGAGGGCAGGCCTCGGTCCCGCACAGCGGCTCGCCCTGCAAGGTACGCTCGCGGAACAGCTCGCCGCACCGCTTGCCCACCACCTCCTCGGCGACGAAGCCGGTGATGGCCCGTGCCCCGTGATTCCAGGACACGATGCGATCCTGGGCGTCGATCGTGGCCACGCCGTCGGTGATGCTGCGGACGACGTTCTCGGCATAGTCCTTCTGCACGGCGATCTCGCCGGCCAGACGCTCGGCGCGCCCCTGGATCTCCTGGTAGATGAGCGCGTTCTCGATGCTCACCGCCGCGGCGCCACAGATGGCCTGCATGAAGGTCACCTCGTCGGGCTCGTAGTCGCGCGGTCCGGTGGTGACCAGGGACAGGACGCCGATGATACGGCCGCGCGAGATGAGCGGCAGGCCCACGTAGCCGTGCGCCGCCCCGCCGCGCTCCCAATTCTCCTCGACGCGCACGAACAAGGGATCGCGGCGCACGTCGGGAATCAGGATGGGTTTGCCCTCGGCCAAGACCCGCCCGGCCGCCCCCTGGCCGCGGGTCAGGCGCAGGGCGGTGGGCAAGGGACCGTCGGGCCCGCGCGCCGCCGCCCCTCGCAAAACGTCGGTTTCGCGATCGAGCAGCATGATCTGCGCACGATCCACGCCCGACAGGGCGAGCACGCTGCGCAGGACCGTGTCCAGGACCTCATGGAGATCCAGGGTAGCCGCGGTGGCCGTCACGATCTCCTTGAGGGCCAAGGTCTGCTCCTGGCGACGCGCCTGCTCGGCCTCGGCGTGCCGGTACTCGGTGGTGTGCCGACCCACGCCCAGGCGCCACAAGGCCGCCGCCATCCGCTGCCCCATGCCACCCGCCAGCACGATGAACGGCACGTCGCATTTCGCCTCCTGCACCAGGCGCAGGGCGGCCGGCGCGTCGAGGCTGGGCAGGCCGGCGTGGCACAGGATCAGGTCCCAGGCCTTCTCGTCCAGGGCCCGACGCAACGCCGTGGGATCGCCGGCCCGCTCCCAGGCCAGGTGCACGCCCGTGTGCCGCAGGTAGCGCACCAGCAGGCTGACTTCGCTGTCCGAATCACCGATGAGCAGGACGCGCAGCGCACTAGCCATGACCGACTTCCGAAGAAACGCGCCCTACGAGTGGGCGGCCGAGACCGTCGAACACCTCTGCCATCGATGCCCGCACCCATGATACCCCCGGGCAAAAGACCGCGCGCGAGTCGGGCCGCACACCGGACTGGCGGTGGGTTATGTTTGGCGCCTCCATGCAGATCCTCGTCACGGGCGGTGCTGGATTCATCGGCGCCAACTTCCTGAATCTTTTGGTGCCGCGACATCCGGAGCACCGCTTCATCAACCTGGACGCGTTGACCTATGCGGCCAACCCGGCCAGCCTGGAGCCCATCGCTGGCCGAGCCAACTACGTCTTTGAACGCGCCGATCTGTGCGACGGTGAAGCCGTACGCGCCGTCTTCGCCCGCCACCGCCCCGACGTGGTCGTGCACTTCGCGGCGGAGAGCCATGTGGATCGCTCCATCAGCGGCCCGCGCGCCTTCCTGCGCACCAACATCGAGGGCACCTTCAACCTACTGGAGGCGAGCCGCGAGCTCTGGAGGAGCGGCGAGGGGCTGTTCCACCACGTGTCCACCGACGAGGTGTACGGCTCGCTGGGCGACACGGGCCTGTTTACCGAGGACACGCGCTACGATCCCTCCAGCCCCTACTCGGCGTCCAAGGCGTCCAGCGATCACCTGGTGCGCGCCTGGGGCCGCACCTTCGGCCTGCCCGTGCGGATCACCAACTGCTCGAACAACTACGGGCCGCTGCAATTCCCTGAGAAGCTCATCCCGCTCATGATCCTCAACCTGATCGAGCGCAAGCCGCTGCCCGTGTACGGCCAGGGCCTCAACGTGCGCGACTGGCTGTACGTGGGCGACCATTGCGAGGCCATCTGGACCGTGGTGCAGAAGGGGAAGACGGGCGCCACCTACAACGTGGGTGGGCGCAGCGAACAGCGCAACATCGACGTGGTCAAGCAGCTCTGTCGCATCGTGGCCGAGGAAGCGGGGGCCAGAGAGGCCGAGCTGCTGGGTCTCATCACCTACGTCAAGGATCGGCCGGGCCACGACCTGCGCTACGCCATCGATTGTTCGCGCATCGAGAGCGAATTGGGCTGGCGACCCCAGGAGACCTTCGTCACCGGCCTGCGCAAGACAGTGCGTTGGTACCTGGACAACCAAGCCTGGGTCGAGGCCGTGCGCACCGGCGAGTATCGACGCTGGATCGAGCAGAACTACACCGCCCGTTGAGGGAGGACCATGATCAACAAGGGCATCATCCTGGCCGGCGGCTCGGGCACGCGCCTGCATCCCATCACGCTGGCCATCTCCAAGCAGCTCGTGCCCATCTACGACAAGCCCATGATCTACTACCCGCTCAGCGTGCTCATGCTGGCCGGGATTCGCCAGATCCTGATCATCACCACCCCGCACGACGGGCCCATGTTCCGCAACCTGTTGGGCGACGGCACGCGCTGGGGCCTGCAGATCAGCTACGCGATCCAGCCCAGCCCCGATGGTCTGGCGCAGGCCTTCCTCATCGGCCGCGAGTTCATCGCCGGCGATCCGTGCGCCCTGGTCCTGGGCGACAACATCTTCTACGGCCACGGCCTGCGCGGCCTGGTCGAGGAGGCAGCCCGGCGCGACAGCGGCGCCACCGTGTTCGGCTATTGCGTGCAGAACCCCGAGGCCTACGGCGTGGCCGAGTTGGACGGCGACGGTCGCGTGATCGGCCTGGAGGAAAAACCCCGCCAGCCGCGCGGCAACTACGCGGTGACCGGGCTGTATTTCTACGATCGCCAGGTGGTCGAGCTGGCCCAAGGCCTGCGCCCCAGCGCCCGCGGCGAGTTGGAGATCACCGATCTCAACCGCCGGTACCTGGAGCAAGGAACTCTGCGCCTGGAGAAGTTGGGCCGCGGCGTGGCCTGGCTGGACACGGGCACGCACGAGTCGCTGCTGCAGGCCTCGCAATTCATCCAGACCATCCAGGCCCGGCAGGGCCTCATGGTGTCGTGCCCCGAGGAGATCGCCTTCCGCAAGGGCTGGATCGACGCCCACCAGCTCCGCACGCTGGGCACGCCGCTCAGCAAGACTCAGTATGGTCAATACCTGCTGCAACTGGCAGAACGGTGTCGACCATGAAGGTGACCCCGCTCGAGCTTCCTGAGGTGCTGCTCATCGAACCCAAATTGTTGGGTGATCCGCGCGGCTATTTCGTCGAGACCTGGCAGGAGGGCCGCTACGCCGAGGCGGGCATCAAGGGGCGCTTCGTGCAGGACAACCTGTCGCGCTCCCGTCACGGCATCCTGCGCGGCCTGCACCTGCAGCACCCCCACGATCAAGGCAAGCTGGTCCATGTCTTGGAGGGCAAGGTCTTCGACGTGGCGGTGGATGTGCGCGTGGGCTCGCCCACCTTCGGCCGTTGGGTCGGCCAGCACCTGTCGTCAGTCGACCACCGCCAGATGTACATTCCCGCGGGTTTTGCCCACGGGTTCTGCGTCGTCAGCGAGACAGCGCTGTTTGCCTACAAGTGCACCGACGTCTACGCGCCGGCGCACGAGGTGGGCGTGGCCTGGAATGATCCCGCGCTGGCCATCCCCTGGCCGGTGGCCGAGCCGGTGGTCAGTGACAAGGATCGAGCCAACCCACCGCTGGCCCAAATCGATCGCAACCGCCTGCCCCGATGGAAGACGCCATGACCACACCGCTGCTCCTTCTCGGTGATCGCGGCATGCTGGGCCGCGCCTTTCGCCAACTGCTGACCGAGCGCGACCGCGCCTTCGAGGGTTTCGATCTGCCGGCCCTGGATGTGGGCGAGGCGAATCAAGTGGAGGGGCTGTTCACCCGCCCATGGAGCGCGGTCATCAACTGCGCGGCCTATACCAACGTGGACGGCGCCGAGAGCGACGAGGCCGCCGCCTTTCGCGCCAACGCCACGGCGCCCGGCTTGGTGGCCGCGGCGTGCGCCCGCCACCGTGTGCCGCTGGTCCATTTCAGCACGGACTACGTGTTCGGCGGCACGGCCAGCCAACCCTATGCGGTGGACGCGCCCCTGGCCCCGCTGGGCGTCTACGGCCGCAGCAAGGCGGCCGGCGAGATGGCCGTCCGCCAGAGCGGCTGTCGTCACCTCATCCTCCGCACCAGTTGGCTCTATGCGCCTTGGGGCAAGAACTTCGTGCGCACCATGGCGCGCCTCACGGCGGAGAAGCCCGAGATCAAGGTGGTGGACGATCAGCGTGGTCGTCCCACCAGCGCCGAGCACCTGGCGGTGAGCGCCCTGGCTCTGCTCGACTGCGGCACCTCGGGCACCCTGCACGTCACCGACGGGGGTGAGTGCACCTGGTACGAGCTGACGGTGGAGATCGCCCGTCAGCTCGAGCGCACCTGCACCATCAAGCCGTGCAGCACGGCCGAATACCCCCGCCCCGCCCCCCGCCCCGCCTACAGCGTCCTCGATCTGCGCCCCACTGAGGCGCTCCTCGGCCCCATGCCGCACTGGCAAACCAACCTCGCCCAGGTCTTGGCCAAGCTGGAACCCTAGAGCACCGAACGGTTTGGAGACCGAGCGAAAACGCCGAGATGCGAGCAGCCCGAGGCGCGAGAGGGAGAATACTCGACGTATTTGACCGACGAGCAACGAAGGGATGCGACGCAGATCCGCGTTTTCGCGACCGATTCAAACCGTTGGGTGCTCTAGGCCCACACCGTCGCAGGCGAATCGGCTACGCTGCCGGCCATGTCGGCTCCGCGGACGGAAGACCGGGCTGCCACCTACGTGCGCGGCTTGGGCGAGCAGCAAGCCCATCTGGCGCGGCTGCGCCGCTGGACGAACGTGCTGGTGGCGCTGCGCCTGGCCGCGCTGCTGCTGCTCACGGTCCTCTGGTATGAGGCCTGCACGACGCGCACGCGCTCGGGGATCGGCCCGATCGCGGCGGGTCTGCTGTTCATTGGGCTGACCATCGGGATCGCCCTGCTGGAGAGCCGCGCCCGCCGCCACCAGGCCCTGGTCCGCTACTACCACGAGGGTCTGGCGCGTCTCGAAGACCGTCAGGTCGAGGGCGCCCCACAGGGCACGTGCCCCGCCGATCATCCCTACGCCGCGGACCTGGACATCCTCGGCCCCGCGTCGCTGTTCTCGTTGATGTGCATGGCCCGCACGGGCACGGGCCAGGAGACGCTGGCGCGCTGGTTGCTCAACCCCACCTCGCCCGAGCAACTGCCCGACCGCCAGCGCGCGGTGGCCGAGTTGCGCGATCGTCTGGAGCTCCGCCAGGAGCTGTGGCTGGCCGGCGGCGTGGTGGGCGGCAAGGGCGAGCAGGCCCTGGAGACATGGCTCGCCTCAGGGCTGACTCCGGTCTCCCGAGCCCGCCGGCTGGGGACCGCGCTGGTGGGCGCGCTGGGGCTGGTCGTGCTGCTGGGCCTGTGGGATCCCCGTTGGTTCATCAGCGTGCTGCTCGTCTTCCCCTTGCAGCGCCTCTATGCGCGCCGCTACAGCAGCCTGACCCGCACCATCTCCGCCAGTGTGTATCGGCGCGCCGACGAGTTTCGCGCCATCGGGCGCCTGGCCGCGCGGCTGCGCCACCAGCAATTCACCACCTCGCTGCTGGCCCACATGGTCGCTCAATTAGCCGACTCGGGCCGGCACATCCGACGGCTGGTGGTCCTGGTGGACTGGCTGGAATCGCGGCGCAATCCCTTCTTCGGCGTGCTGGCCGGCGCGCTGCTCGTCCCCGAGCAACTGTGTCTGGCCATCGAATGCTGGCGCGCCCGCCACGGCCAGGCGGCCCAACGCTGGCTGGCCGCCATCGGCGAGGCCGAGGCGCTGGCCTCGCTGGCCACCTTCGCCTTCGAGCATCCCGACTATCCCTTTCCCGAGGTGAAATCCGAGTCCGCGCCGGCTTTCGTCGCGACCGGTCTGGGCCACCCGCTCATCCCGGCCCGCACGCGCGTGGTCAATGATGTGCAGTTGGGGCCCGAGGGCCGCCTCCTGGTGGTCACCGGCTCCAACATGTCGGGCAAGAGCACACTCCTGCGGACGGTCGGGATAAACGCCGTGCTGGCCCAGGCGGGCGCGCCCGTGTGCGCGGCGAGCCTTTGCATGACGCCGCTTCATGTGGGTGCATCGCTGCGCGCCCAGGATTCGCTCGCCGAGGGCGTGTCGCGTTTCTTCGCCGAAATCCAGCGGCTGCACAGCATCCTGTCCCTGGCCAAGCAGAAGCGCGTCCTGTTCCTGCTCGACGAGATCCTCAACGGCACCAACTCGCAGGACCGGCGCGAGGGCGCCGAGGCCATCGTGCGCCAGCTTCTGCAACGTCAGGCCATCGGCATCGTGACCACCCACGATCTGGCCCTGGCCCACATGGACCTCGCCCCGCCGGGCATCAACGTCCATTTCCAAGACGGCCTGGAAGGGGACCGCCTGGTCTTCGACTACCGCATGCGCCCCGGCGTGGTCAGCCGGCGCAACGCTCTCGCTCTCATGCGCCTGGTCGGGATCGAGATCCCCTCCTGAGTCGCGCGCCGCGAGCTCAGCTGCGTCGGGAGGGCACAGGCTTGCCGGCCAGGTTGGCGGCGACCAGCTCGATCTCGCACAGCCAGGCGGGGCGACACACGTCGGCCACCACCGCGGCGACGGGCGCGCCCGAAGGCAGACCGAAGCGGCGTGCGGCCATGTGGAACTCGCGCAAGTAGGTGGGGCGTTTGAGGTACACGGTGGCGCTCACCGTGTGCGCGAGTGACAGGCCCGAGCCCGCCAGGAGCTCGCTCACGTTCTCGAAGGTGCGCTGCAACTGCCCGCGCAGGTCGCGCGGCGACACCACGCGGCCACGTGCATCGATGCTGGCCGTGCCCGACAGGTAAGCCAGGCGCCTGTCCGATTCGTTGATCAACATGCCGCGCGCGAAGGCCGAGCCGTAGGTGGGCGCCTCACCCATGCTCTTGGCGCGCATGGTCTCGACGGTGGTGTGCTCCGCGTTGCCCACCGCGTACACGTCCATGCTCAGGCTGCGTTCATGGCCCGCCAACATGCCGCTGATGCCCGTGCTGGCCGGCAGGCGCGCCAGTCCCTGCTGCTGGAAAAAGCGGTTGCGCCCCTGGTTGAGCGCGGTGTACTCGCGCATGTCGGGCAGGTAAATCCACGTGCGCACCACGTCCCGAAACGACAGGCCACGATCAGTCAGGGCGTGGCTGGCCTGCGCGAACATGTCCGCCGCACGATCCGCGTAGGCCGCTGATTCACCCAGGCGCGGCGTGATGGAGAACAGGCGCAGGTGGCGCAGCCCGCGACGCAGGACGGTGGTAGATGGCCGGCCGCCGTGAGGAGAGCCGCGCCACACCACGCTGCATTCGGCGCAGCGGGGCCGAATGGCGTGCAGGTGCATCTCGCAGAAGCGGCGTGGAGTCGCGGGAGGCTGGACGACGAACGTGAAGGGCAGGCGCTCCGCATCGTGTTCGCTCCACGCGCCCTGCAGCTCGCTCTGCCAGTGGCACGACGAGGCCGAGCGCAGGTACACCGTGCCCGCTGCCACGTCGCTGGTCACGAAGCCGTCGGCGCGCAGAGCCTGCAAGGCATTGGCGGCCATGGAGCGAAACTGCTCGTTCGGATCCCCGTCGACCCGGGACGGCGTGGCGTGTACGAACAACTCGTCGGCCTCGGCGGACTCGATGCGGGCAGTGTGAAACGGGGGCTCGCTGTGCCTGGTGCGGGGGCCACTCATACGCGCGGAGCTTACGCGAACCCGGTCCCGCCCAAGCGCCAAATCTGCCGGCTCGCTGCATCCTGACTGGCGAGCGCGCACGTCCTGATAGAGTCCACCCGTGTTTCTGCTCGCACGCTGGACGCCCTCGGCGAACTTCCACGCCTTCTCGTCCGCGGCCCTTGGCCAGTCCGTTCTCCTCCTTGCGCTGCTCGCCGGGCTGCCCGGCTGCAAGCGAGGCCCGACCGCCGCGCCACCGCTCAGCGATCGGCCCCCGCGTGATCTCCCGGCGCTCACGGCCGAGGTCATGCCCGGCGTAATCTCTGCCATGCACTTGCCCGCCGCACGACAAGCCGGTGTGCGCCAGCAAGCCATCGAGAGCATCGGCACCTGGGAGAGGGCCGACTTCACCAACCCCGAATCAGAGCTGGTCAACACCAACGGCCATTACTGGTCGCGCCTGGCTGATCTGGCATGGACGCGCGACATCGAGATCGACCTGAAAGACGTGCCGCTGGACTTGGATGAGGACGGCACGGTGGACACCCACTTCTCGCGCCACCTCTCCCTGCGCGGGGGAATATTTGGCAATCCGCGGGCCTTCGGTCTGGCCGCCGATCCCGACGATCCTCCGGGACGACGCGGTTACGCCTCGGCCAGCACGGGGTTTTCGGGTCTGCGCGACGCCCTCGATCTGCGCACCGGCGAGCCGACGGGTGACATCGGCATGACGTGCTGGCTGTGCCACAGCGGTCGCAACCCGGTGGATGGCAAGACGGTGCTCGGCCTGCCCAGCTCGAACCTCGACTACGGGCTCATGCTGGCGACCTCCTCGCTGTTCGACGAGCGCCACGTCATCGACCTGGACGCCGACGGGCGCCCGGACAGCGAGGACGAAATCCGCCGCCGCACCCGCCTGCCCGAGTCGCTGACGCTGGACCTGAACCACGACGGACGCGTGACCAGCGCCGAGTACCGCAAGGCGCTCAGGCTGCCCGACGCGCGCCAGACCCAGGCCACGCTCATGCTCGCCGGTCCGGGGCGCGCCGACTTGACCAACGAGTTCGGCCTGGACATGACGGTGCCGGGCCTGCACTCGCGCCGCTATGCAGAGGCGAACACCATGCGCACGGGCGCGGCCGGCGTCTTCAATCCCAAGAGCATTCCCAGCGCCCTGGGCGTGCGCTCGCTGTCGGTCATCAACTGGGCGACCACCTACCCCACGCGCGCCCCGGATTGGCTGGGCCGCTACGCAGAACGCACGCGGATGAGCCGGGCCCAGGCCCTGGCCGAGTTGGGCATCGATTTGCCCTCGGGCTTCGAGAACGACTTCGACCTCATCAACCGAGCCATGGTGCTCGACACGCGCTCGGTGGGCGCCATCGGTCTGCAGGCCGATTCCTTCGTGGGCATCATGTACGTGCGCACCTTGCGCCACGATGCGCCCGCGCCGCCCGATGTGGTGCGCGGTCTCCGCGACGCCTACGAGGCCACGGCCATCCGCAAGCTCCTGTACGACACGCCGCTGGACGCGGTGGTCAAGCCGGCCCTGGATGCGGCGGCCGTGGCGCGGGGCCGGCAGCTCTTCTTCGACGAGCCGGCGGGCGAAATCATTAACCAACAGATCCTGGTCCACGTACCGCGCGCCTATGCCGATCGCGCCCTTGCGCCGCCCTTACTGGCCCCTATCGACGAGATGCGCCCGATGACCGAACGGCTGCCCGTGCGCTGTGTGAACTGCCATTCGGCCACCACGCTCAGCACCCGGCGCCCCATCCCTGCCCAGGGCCTGGCCCCTTTCCGCTGCACCGATTGTCACCTCTCGCACGCCCCGCGCGGCGTGCTGGCCAGCCTGGGCCTGCGCCAGGGCCGCGGCCCCGCCGGCCTCGAATCCATCTTCGACGAATTCGAACTCTCGGCCACCACGCCCGGACCCGACCAGCGTGCCCGCTGCGGCCGCTGCCACGATCAGCACCCCGCCCTGGCCGAGCCCATCACCTTCACCAGTTGCCTGATCCTGCCCTTCGACGGTGACGGCGACGGACGCGCCCAGGGCGATGAGCGTGAGGACCTAGCCGCCGGCGCCATCGGCACGGACGCGCTCTTCGGCTTCGAGGTGGATCGACGCGGTCTGGCCGATAAGAAAGTCCGGTTACCCATTGCCCGCATCCGCACCCTTACGCGGCCCGGGCCCGTCGAGCAGGTGGAGATCGCCGGGCCGTGGGTGCGCACGCCCCCGCTGGTCACGCTGGTGGCCTCCGCGCCCTATCTGCACAACGGCTCCGTGCCCACGTTGGAGGCCTTGCTGCTGCCATCGGACCTGCGGCCCGCCTCGTTTGTTCTGGCCCAAGGACCGGGCGCACACACGTTCGACACACGCCTGCCCGGCAATCGCAACCTGGGCCACGAGTTCGGCACTCGCTGGACCGCAGCACAAAAACGCGATCTGCTGGAGTTCCTGAAGAGCCTTTAGCCCGAGAGGTCCGACGGGAAGACACCGGGAAGGCGCCGGAAAAACGCCGGGAAGACACCAGAAGTGAACACGCCGCGGAAGCGCACGCGGGTGCGGTTTGGAAAGAGGTTTTCCTTCTCGGCCGGCCGCGCACTTTCGCACGCAGATCTGTCGACCAGCGTTACAGTGAGGGCGTGACCGCCGAGTCCCAGCCGCGGATCTTCGCTGCCCGATTCCAAATCGCGGGGCAGTCCATCGCAGGTGGTATGGGCTTGGTCTACCCGGCGGTGGATGTGCAGACCGGTGAGAAGGTCGCGCTCAAGATCGCCACGGACGGGCCGGGCGTGCCCGCCGAACGCTTCCTGCGCGAGGCCGGTCTGTTGGCCGAGATCGCCCACCCGGCCATCGTGCGCTACCTGGCCCACGGCACCACGCCGCAGGGTGAGCACTACCTGGCCATGGAATGGCTGGAGGGCGAGACTCTGGAAGAGCGCCTGGTGCGCCAGCCGCCCACGGTGTTGGAGGCCCTGCGCCTGGCCCAACGGGTGCTGGAGGCCCTGGAGGTGGCGCACCGGCACGGCGTGGTCCATCGGGATATCAAGCCGGCCAACCTGTTCCTGCCTGGCCGCGAGATGGGCAAGGTCAAGCTGCTCGACTTCGGTATCGCGCGCCGGATCTTCGACTCCCGCCAATCCCTCACCTCCGCGGGCTCGGCCCTGGGCACGCCGCTGTACATGGCGCCCGAACAAGCCCGCGGTTCGAACGAAGTCGATGGCCGTGCCGACTTCTTTTCGCTGGGCTGCGTGCTCTACGAGTGCTTCACGGGCGCCCCGCCCTTCGCGGGCGGCAACGCGGTGACAGTGCTGGCCAAAGCCAGTTTGGGCCAGGGAATCGACCTGGGCCATCGCCGCCCCGACCTGAACCGTCGCCTGGTCGGCCTGGTGGAACGCATGCTGGCCCGGGATCCGGTGCAGCGTCCTGCCGACGCGAGCGAGTTGATCCAAAGCCTGGCCCGCATCACGGCCGAGATCACAAACCCCGATGCGCAAGCCGCGCCCAGCGACAGCGACGATGCCCATCCCGTCCTGGTGAGCACGGGCGAGCGGCGCCTGGTGTCGGCCGTGTTGGTCGAGCGCCCCACGGCCTGCGGGGCCAGCCGGGCCCGCGACGCCTCGGTGAGCGTGGCCGATTTGGCGGGCGTGATGGCCGTGGCCCTGGCCGAGGCCGCTCCGGGCGAGGATGGCTTTGCCCAGTTGGAAAAGGCCATCTCCCGCCTGGGCGCGCGCGCCGAGAGCCTGGAACAGGGCAGGCTCCTGGCGGCCCTGCTCGACAATTCGCAAAACACGCCCACCGATCAGGCCGTCCAGGCCGCCCGCTGCGCCCTGAAGTTGAAGGCCCTGCTGCCCGACGCGCGCGTGGCCATCGGCACGGGTCGGGTCATGAGCACACCCGACGCATCGGCCGACAACGTCATCGAGAGCGCCGCCGGCGCGCTGGCCCAGGCCCACCCGGGCAACATCGTCGTGGACGAGGCCTCGGCACGCCTTCTGGAGGCGCGCTTCGAATTGGTGCCCGAGCTCGACGGGGCCATGCGCTTGCTCTTCGAAAAGGGCCTGCGCGACGCGCCCCGCACCCTGTTGGGCCGCGAGGTCCCCTGCGTGGGCCGTGACCGCGAAATCAACTCGCTGGTCTCGCTGTACAAGGAATGCGTGGCCGAGGGCGCCGCCCGGGTCATGCTCATCACCGCGGCGGCCGGCGGCGGCAAGTCGCGCGTGCAGTACGAATTCTGCGAGCGTCTGCAGTCGCAGGCCGAGAACTTCGAGCTGCTCATCGCGCGCGGCGATCCGGTGCGTGCCAGCGCGCCCTTGGGCCTGCTGGGCATGGCCGTGCGCGCCTCGGCGGGCATCGCGGGCGGCGAGCCCGATCCGGTGCAGCGCAAGCGCCTGGGCGCACGCGTGGCCCGCCACATCCGGGGCGAGGACGCGAGCCGCATCACCCTGTTCCTGGGCGAGTTGGCCAACATCCCCTTCGAGGATCACGAATCGCCGGCCCTGCGCGCCGCCCGTCAGGACCCGCGCCTCATGGCCGACCAGATGCTGGCCGCCTGGGTGGACTGGCTGGAAGCCGAATGCAGACACCGCCCGGTGGTGTTGCTGATGGAGGACCTGCACTGGGGAGATGTGCCCAGCGTACAGTTCGTGGACGCGGCCCTGCGCACCCTGCGCGAGCAGCCTCTCATGGTGCTGGCCGCCGCGCGGCCCGACGTCGACCAGCGCTTTCCCAAGCTGTGGGTCGACCGCAACCTGCAGCACATCTCGCTAGCCCCCTTGGGTCACCGCGCCTGCCGCAAGCTCATCGCCAACGCCCTGGGCGAGCTGGCCCCCGAGATGGTCGAGAGGATCATCGCGCGCGCCGACGGGAATCCCTTCTACCTGGAGGAGATCCTGCGCGCCGTGGCCAAGGGCGGCCGCGTGGAGGACCTCCCCGAGACGGTGGCCGGCATGGTGCAGGCCCGCCTCGACGCCCTCGGCAGCGATGCCAAGCTGATCCTGCGCGCCGGCAGCATCTTCGGCCGAAGCTTCCGCGCCGCCGGCATCAAGGCCATGGTCAGAGAAGATCTGCGCGACGACGTGGATCGCTGGCTGCAGATCATCACGCAGAAGGAAATCCTCTCCTCCCGCCCCGCCGCCAACACGCGCGAGTTCACCTTCCGCCACGATCTGCTGCGCGAGACCGCCTACGAAATGCTGGCCCCCAAGGACCGCGTCCTGGGCCACCGCCTCGCCGCCGAGTGGCTGGAGTCCGTCGCCGAGCGCGAAGCCATCGTCATCGCCGACCACTTCGAAAAAGGCCAAGTCCCCGCCCGCGCCGTCCACTGGCTGCGCCAAGCCGCACAGCAGGCGCTGGATTCTGACGACTTGGGTGCGGCCATCGAACGGGTCGAGCGCGCGGTGGAGTTGGGGGCCAAGGGCGAGGAGCTGTGCGCCCTGCGCGTGGTGGAATCGCACGCGCGATTCTGGCGCGGGGAGTACGAGGAGGCAGAACAGGCGGCACGCCAAGCCCTCTCGTCGGCCGATGCCGCCCTGAAGCTCCGCGCGACCAGCGCCCTCTTCGAGGGGCTGGGCCCCCAGGCCAAATACGACGAAATCGCGGAGCGTCTGCGCGATCTGTCCGAGACACCGGTGGACCGCGCCCTCGTGAATCCCTGGGTCGAGTGCATGGCGAACGCGGCGGCCTATTTGGGCGCGGGCGGCAACAATGAGATGCGTCGTCGGACGCTTGATTTGTTCGGCAAGTTCGAAGGACAGCTTGACCCGATCCTCATCGGGCGGGCCGAGACAACCAGAGCGCACCTCGCCCGTGTGGACGGGCGGCCCACCGTGACGATCGCCGGCTTTCGGGCCGCTGCCGAGTACTACGGGACGGCGGGCCACAAGCGCGCGGCGTGCGAGGCCCTCGGCAATCTGGCGTCGTCACTCACCGAAGTCGGCCTCCTGGAGGAGGCCGAGGTGAGCATCAGGCGGGTCCTGGAGACGGCCGAGCGCATGAATCTCAACTACATCGTCGGGGGCGCGCTGCTGATCCTCGGCCTTGTCCTCGCACATCGAGGATGCCTCGATGAGGCGAGGGCGACCTGCGAGCGTGCGCTTGCCCTCTCGGGAGCCCAGAACGACCCGATATGCCAAGGCTACGCGGAGGCGTACCTGTCGATCGTCGAGTATCTAGCGGGCAACTTCTCCGGTGCCGAGGAGCGTGCCCGGCAGGCTTTGGCCGCCTTCGAGGATGTGCATGCGCTACGACCGTTTGCCCAGGCTCTTCGCGCGCGAGCGCTATTGAAGCTGGGGCCCGGTTCCGAAGCTCGGGATCTCGCGCAGGAAGCCTACGAGCGACTTGTACGCGTCGGCGAGGTGGATGATGGCGAGATGACCATCAGACTCGCGTTTGCTGAGTCCTTGCTGGCGACAGCAGACAGGGTGCGAGCTGGGGCCGTGCTTGGTGAAGCGTCGGAGAAGCTCGCAAGGTTGGCTGGAGCAATCGACGACGAATCCATCAGACAGTCATTTCTCACGCGAACACCTGACCACCGCCGGATCCTGGAGCTCTCCTTCGAGCTCGGTCACCCGTCGCGCACCCTGAAATAGAAAACGCCGCCCGGAGGCGGCGTTCCTGCTAGCTAGTCGCACTGCCTAGCGGGGCCAGCGGAAAACACCGCTGCGAACCTTCGACTTCACCTTGATACCAGCAGTCTTCTTCATGGGATGGCTCCTTGCTGCGGGGTTTATGCTGCGGACTGGGTCATTGTCTCCCTGAACCAACGCAACGAGCAAGTCATTTGTGTGACGGTTTGTCGAACCTCTGACGGTGCATGCCGTCCAAGTAGCTGAAATCACGATGCCCGCTGCGACGGCGCGCATAGGGAAGCTCGGCGTCGCCTTCGCGGCCTCGCATGCTCATCCGTTCCGACGCGAAGCTCATCCCGATAGAGGCGCGGCCTCCGGAGTCACGCGGAGCGTTTCGCTGATCTGCGCTGCCTGCCGGCAGCCAGCGCAGCGGGCGCTCGCGTGTTTGCCGGCGCTCCGGTTTCGGCGGCAGAGGGGAAAGGTCGACCGTTCCCCTCCCCCTGGCGCCGTGCGATCACTAGCCG
>JAEXQJ010000283.1 GCA_023438785.1 Pseudomonadota bacterium | reverse complement strand
CCTCGGGCGCGGGTGGGGGCGAGGCTGGAATGACGGGCACGGGCGGCGGGGCCGGGCTGGGTGGCGGAGGCGGCACATGCGCGGCCATGGGGCCCCGCGCGGGCGGCATGCCCTTACCGCCGCCGGGGAATGGCGACGTGGTGGACCACACCGGCTTGCCCATGCGGCTCAGGCTGCCCGTCAGGCGGAAGCCGAAGAATCCGTCGCTGCGCTTCCCCGCGCTGCCCGCGAACTGCATGATGGTCGCCAGCTTGTCCGAGCTCTTGAGCAAGCTGTCGCTCAGCTTGAAGCGGACGTACAGATCCAGGACCGACGAGGAGACGGGATCGCCGAGGCGAACCTCGCCCTCCACCGTGAGCTCCAGATCGGGCGACTTGGCCTGCACGCCCTTGAGCTTGCCCACGCCCTTCTCGAAATCGACGCGTCCCGAGAAGGCGCCCAGGCGGATCTTGGGCAACCCCAAGCCCTCGGCCAGCAGCGCGTTTCCGGGAATGATCAGCTTGGCCTTGCCGTCGCCGAGCGCGCACGAGGCACACTCCCACCCCAAAGAGCCGCCCGCCTTGCCGTACCGGTTCTCGGGCGCGTCCATCTCGAACGTGATGTCCAGGGTGCCCGAGAGCGGAAGATTGATGGCCTTCTTCGCCCACGGGATCTCGGCCAAGTCGATGTTCGAGGCCCCAAACCGCAGGGCGCCGGCGGTCTTGTGGCGCGACAGGTCCACGGCCACCTCGCCGTGGAAGACCTTGGCGCGAACGCTGTACGCCTTGTCTCCGAGCAGGGCCGCCCACGGCGAGAAGCCCACCTTCGCCGAATCGATGCTCACGCGCGTGGCCTTGGGACCGCCCGAGGCTGGCGAGGTCAGGGTTAGGTCGTTCAACGCCACGCCCATGCCCAACGACGGGCCGGCAGAGCCGATGGTGAGCCCATAGCCCTGTTTGGTGGCCATGGCGACGATGTATTCCCGGATGCGGTCGTAGGGCAGAGTCAGATAGAAGACCAGCGAAAAGACGAACAAGCCGAACAGGGACATGCCCACCGGCTTGACGAGGCGGTGCAGACGATCACGCAGCATCAGCCCTCCCCCTTTCCTTTGGCGGTCGTGGTCTTCTTGCGCTTGTCCTCCTTGTTGCGCTCAAAGGCGGTCGCGGTCAGTTCCACGTCCAGCTTGTCCGCGTCGCCGAAGCTGCGTCGGATCTGCATGCGCGTGACGAGGATGAGGCGGCGACCGGTCTCCACTTTGTTGAGGAAGGTGGCCAGCGACTTGAGGTCCACCTTACGCAGCTTCACCTCCAGGCTGTGTTCCGTGTAGTGCTTGCCGGCGGGCACGGTGGGACGCTCCACGGTCTCGGGGATTTGGAAGCCAGCCTCTTTCGCGGCCGCCTCCAGGTCGCCGGCCAACTGCGGGGCCTCGATGCCGATGCGCGCCTCGACGGAGCTGACACGCGATTTGGCATCCAGATAGCGATCGCGGTTCTTGGCGATGAGGGCCAACGCCTCCCGCGTCTCGGTGTTCGCCTCGGCGATGCTGGACAGCCAGTCCCAGACCAGATAGCCCGTGACCAGCACGCAGAACAGCACGAACACGCCGCTCAGGACCGAGATGAGCCGCCGCTCACGCGGTGCCATGCGGTTCCAGTTGGCGGCTAGGAACGCGAACGGCTGTCGCAGCCAGCCGCTCACTCTGCCGAACAGTCTTCTCAGAAAACGCATGCACTCCTCACGGGCACTTGGCGTTGATGGTCAGGCTGAATTGCTTGGCGCCCTCGCTGACCTCGGTGACGGGACCCTTGTTGATCTCTTCGAAGCACTCGATGTCCTTGAGCTTGGCCACCAAGTCGTCCACCGCCGCGGCCGAGTCCACGGTTCCCTTGATGGTGGTCTTCTTGGGCCTGATATCCAGCTCCTGCACGTCGATCTTCATCTGCTCCGCGGCCGGGATCCGCCGCGAGATCTCGTTGAGGAGGTCGTAGGCGGTGGTCGCGGGCAACGGCACGGCCTCGACGGTTCTCCGGAGCGCACTGGTCACATCGGCCGCTTGCATCTTGCCGTCGCCGAACAACTCCGTGGTGGCGACCTTCAGCTTGGCCGTCAGTTGCTCCCGTTCGCCGCTCAGGCGCCGCATGGCCACCGTCGCGTTCACGGCCCCTGCGGCCAGCAACGCCACGGCCAGCATGGTCAGATGCACGGCCTTCTGGCGGACCACCGACAGGCTGGCGCGGTACTGGAAGGGACCGCGACGGAGATCCAGCTCCCGGCTCCCGCGCGCGCCGGCCCAGGCCACGGCCAGGGACAGGGCGTACGGCAGCTGCACGATCGAATCCGTGCCCGCATCGCCCCCCGGCACCTCGGGAGGGATCCAACGCGTGCAGGGGATATCCAGTTGCTCGTGCAGGAACTCGGGCAAGCCGCCCAGGCGCGCTCCCCCGCCGGCCAGCACGATCTCGCGCACCGGCGTCTTGTCCCGCGCGCTCAGGCTGGCCAGGGTCTGGCGGACATCGCGCAGCAGGGGCGCCAGCGCCTCTGACAGCACCTGCCCGATGCGCTGCTCCGGCGTGCTCTGGGCCGGGCGTTGGCGCGTGGGCAGGAAGCCGTGTTGGGCCTTTCCCGCCTCGGCCTGGGCCATGTTCCAGGCGCCGTTCGACGCGCGTTCCAGCGCCGCCGTCAGATCCGCGCCCGCGTGTCCCACCATGCGACCGAATACCGTCTCGCCGTCGCCCAGCACGCACAGGTTGGTCCGTCGCTCACCGATGTCCATGAACAGGCGATAGCCCGCCTCCTCATCGGCCGCCCGCCGCGTCTCGAAGAGGCTGTGATAGATGACCGGCGCCGCGTACAACGAACGCGGCTCCACCCCACAAGCCCGCATGGCATCGAGGAACGCCCCGATCTCCTCCGCGCGCGCCGCCACGGCCAAGGCTCGCGAGCCGGCGTTCTCCCCCTCGCTGCCGGGGGTTGCCGCGAGGATGGCGTGGTCCATCACCACCTCGCTCAGCTCGTGCATGATTTGCCCTTCCAGCTCGTATCCCACCACCTGCTCCACCTTGCGCGCATCCGAAAAGGGCAGATCCAGCACGCGCACGGTGAGCATCTCGCCAGGCAAGGCCAGGTAGGGAATGGTCTCGTGAGGCAGGCGACTCACCCCCGCGCGCAGGGCCTCGGCTTGGCGTTCGGCGAGTGGCGCCTCGCCCTCGGGAACTTTCTCCTCGAAACAGGTCTGCACCCGCTGGTGACGGAACCCCACTTCGAGGACGGTGAATTTGACCGACCAGGAGCCGAGGTCGATGCCGGTTATCGTGTGCGCCATGGATTACTCTTCTCGCCAGTACTGGATGACACCCGCGGCGCGCTCGCCCTCGGGGTTGTTGGAGATGGGGTTATCGAGGTAGCGGGCCGTATCCAGGATCACGGTGATCCGCTTCTTCACCTTGCCCGACTCGCCCGTGGCCACCACGCGGTACACGCGCGGGGCGCCCACGTAGGCCACCTGCCCGAGCTGCGCCTTGGAGATGGTGACGCCGGTCAGGTTCTGCATCATCTGGAAGCGGGGATCCTCGGGCGCGATGCTGCCCGCCGGATTGGACAGTACGGAGACCACCGTATCGAGCGAGCCGAACCCCACCGCCGCGCCGCGCTCGCACAGGATGCTGGCCAAGGGATACAGACGCTCGTCGCTGAGGATGGTGGGATCGGCGGGCGGCGTGTTGACATCCGCCGGCATCAACGCCGCGCGAACCAAGCCCACGATCAGCGGCGTGCAGTCGCCCTTGATGGAGGCCAGGTTCACCTTGCAATCCTGGTTGCTGGCGTAAACCGTGAAGTACGGCGCAAACGCCTCGACGAAGTTGCTGTCCATGCCGCGCACCAGGCCCACCTCGCCCACGGTGTCGTAGTAATTGTTGTGTGCCAGATAGGGATCGCTGCGCTGGTCGTAGCGGTAGTCCTCGGGCCCCGCCGATCCCGCGTCGATGCTGAACATCTGTTCGTCCCCGTCCGCCCAATCCAGGAGAGCGCGCGACAAGTCGATGCGATCAATGAACTGCCCCTCGGCGTTGCGGTTCTCGAACAGACGATTGTAGCGGGGCGAAAACATCAAGGCCTGCAGGAGGCGGAAGACCAGGATCTGCCGGTTTCGCGTGGGCGCCGGCCCGGCGCCGCAGTTGATGTCGATCTTGCCGTCCTCGTTGGTGATCTCCGCATCCATGCGGCCCGTCGAGGCGCCCAAGCCGGTGGCCTGCGAGGTATCGATGCCGATGAGACCGCCCAGCATCTCTTGCTCGTCCTTGCCACCCCCGAAGAAGCCGAGCAGCGTGCCCGTGTAGTCGGTTAGCCGCAAGCTGATGCCCATGTCCTGGCCCGTGGCATCGGTCAGCATCTTCTGCGCCTGATTCATGATGGGCTCCACGAAGCGAAGCTGAATCTTGATGAAGAGGCGCGACAGCGACACCGCCGATCGGGCCAGGAAATGGGCCCGCACCTCGTCGCGCGCGTTCGCAGCCTGCGCGGAGTCCACCGTCGTGCCGTAGGTGAACTCGGACACCAGGGCGATGAGCAAGGCCAAGGAGGAGATGGATATGAGCAACGCCACACCGCTCTGCCGGTCGCGGGCGTGGCGCGCGTCGTATCTGGCTCGCAGCAGGTGCAGGACCTTCATCACACCTTCCCCGGCCGGTAGTCCACGCGCTCGGTCGTCTGAACACGCGCCGTGGTGGTGAAGACGATGGGCTTCCCCCGCTCGTCCACCACGGTCAGAGAGATGCGCACCTGGGTCGGCAGGTAGGTCTGCCCGTCGCTGCCCACGGTGGTCCACTCCTCGCGCCATTCCTTCTTCTTGAAGTCGTAGTAGCTGAACTTCACACCCGCGATGTCGGGGCACAGGATGTAGGCCTCACCGGGAATGGTCGTCGGATCCTTGACCTGCAGGCGTCGCGTCTCCCGGCGCATCAGGTTGGTGATGGCGCGGTTGTCGGGATCGGGTTCCGTGTAGTAACTGACCAGGGCCGTGTCGCCCTCGGGGCGATCGGTGCGCAGCCGTTGGTGACCGAACCAGGAGAAGCGCAGCTCGTCGAAGGTGTTGTGGGCCGCGCCCACGAACATGGTCCGCCGCTCGGTGGTGGTCACCGGCTCGCCCGACAGATAGGCCATCTCCACCTCGCGGCTCATGCGCATGAGCGCCACGCGCACGGTGTGGGTCCGCTCCTGGGCCGCCTGCACGCGCTGTTTCGAGCGCGCGGTCTGCGCAAAGGTGCCCAAGAGCAGCGCCGTGATAAAGCCCATGATGGCCAGGGCCAGCAGGACCTCAATCAGCGAGAACCCCGCCGCGTCTCGCCGCCGGTGGCCCCTCATTTCAGCGTCCCCTGCACGGTCTTGCCGATCCCGCCGAAGCCCGTGCTGCCCGTGCCGCTCGTTCCGCTCTTCGTGCCGGTCCCGTCGGTTCCCGAGGTGGAACTGGTCCCCGGGCCCTGCAAGGCCATGTCGAGCTTGGAAGGATCAGTCAGGAAGGACACCACCTCGAAGGACTGATCGGGGCGCCCCATTTCATCCCAGCTCACCTTGACGGTCAGCCGGCGCACCGACTCCTCGATGCCCACGCGAATGGGCTCCATCAGCGTGGTCATGAAACCGCCCATGAACCCGCTCAGCATCTGCATGGGGCTCATGCCCGTCATGTCCTGCTCTTGCTGTTGCGTGGTTGCCTGCTGCACCTGCTGCGCCCCATCCGTGGGCAGCTCGATGCGCTCGATGGCGGCGTACCAGCGAAAGTGCGGAAACCCCTCCTCGGTGAAATCGCCCTTGTCCTCGCCGTCCATCTCGCCAAAGCCATTGTCCAGGATGGCCTGCTCCAGGCTGGCGATCTTGGAACGCGCCAAAAAGGTGGCCGCAGTGGTCATGCGGGCGTGGTGTGTGGCGCGCACGTTGCCGGTCACGATGCGCGCCAGGACGACCAACGACATGCCGAGGATGGCGATGGACACCATGACCTCCAGCAGCGAGAAACCGCCCTGCTCATCGCGGGAAGGCGGGAAGACTCGCCGCCTCACTGGACAACCTCCTGGCCCGAATCGTCGTACTGCTTGTCGATCGAGGGCTCGATGTACTTGCTCTTGATCTCCACCCGGCCGGTCAAGGGATGGACCACCAGCGAGTAGAAGCTCGCGCGCTTGGGATCGCTGAGGTGGATGATGGCCGCCTCGGTCATGCCGAGAGGGAAGAAGTAGATGTAGCCCCGGCCCGTGGTCACCGGCTCGGCCAGGCGTGGCGTGTACAGCCCGGCGATGCGCGTGTTCTTGACCTCCGCGGGTCGGATGGCGCTCTCGTTGAAGGCGCTGAACTCCGCGCGCTTGGGGCGAAAGGGCTGTGGCGTGTAGCGGTTGGGGATGGCGCCCGCGCCCTGCTCTTCCTTCTGCTGCTCCTCGTCCAGTTTCTTCTGCTCCTCTTCTTCCTCGGCCTTGGCCTCGGCCGCCTTGCGCCGCGACTCCTCGGTCTCCCGCTCGCTCGGCATGACGAACCGATCCTCCGACACCTCGGCCCAGTATTTGCCCGTGTCCAGGTCCAGCACCAGGCGGTGCACCTTCCCCGTGGTCGAGGCGCGATCGAAGAGGTAGCGGATCGAGCCGGCCATCTTCGTCGCCGAGGCGCGCAGATCACTCTTGGCCAGCGAGCGCAGCCCCGCCACCGAGGCGCCGGTCACCAGCGCGATGAGCGCGACGGTGATCAGCACCTCGATGAGCGTGAAGCCGCCGGCGGACGTACCGCTCAATCCGGCGCGCCGGCACGCCAGGGCCTCTCGGCGAGAGGCGTATGTGCCTCTCCTGGTCACCTACTCCTTCGCCACGATGTCGTCGTCCGTGCCCTCTTGCCGATCGGGACCCAACGACACGACGTCGATGCCGTCCTTATTGATCTCGCCCGGGCAGCGCACGATGAAGTCCTTGTTCCACGGGTCCTTCTTCTTGCTGGGCATGTACTTCTGCGCCACCAGATCGTCCATGCCCTTGGGGCACTCGTTGCTGTTGTCCATCATGTACTGCTGGGCGGTCTGCATGATCTCATTGACCTGAATGCGCGCCGTATTGACCTGGCCCTTCTTGTACTTGGCGTACGCGCCCACACCCACCGCGCCCATGATCAGGGCGATGAGCGCGAACACGATCATGATCTCGAACAGGGTCATGCCGGCATCGACTCTTCGTGGGGCCCCCGCGAGGGCCGCCACGCCCCCGCGCGACGGGCTCAGCCGGGTGTTCGCCCACGCGCGCAATCGCTCCCATCGCGCCCGCCGTGAGGGGGTCGCGCCTGCTTCTCGTCGCTCGCTCATTGCTGTCTCCTTTGTCGCTTTCATTGAACCATCTGTCCCATGTCGAGGATGGGACCCAGGATCGAAAACACGATGAAGCCCACGCCCACCGCCATGACCAAGATCATCAACGGGGCCAGCAGTGAGGTGAGGCGCCCCACCTCGCTGGCCACGTCACGTTCGTAGGCCGAGGCCACGTTCTCCAACATGGCCTCCAACTGGCCCGAGCGCTCGCCCACCGCCACCATGTGGCACATCATGGAGGGGAACTGGCCTGACTTCTTGAGGGTGGTGGCGATGGGTTCACCCTCGCGAATGGCCACGCGCGCGTCCTCCACGACTTTCTCCAACACGCTGTTGTTGAGCACGCGTTTGACGATTTCCAGGGCGCTCAACACCGGCACGCCCGAGGCCAGCATGGTGGCCAACGTGCGCGCGAAGCGGGCCACGGCGATGAGGCGCACCAAGCGTCCCACGATGGCGATGCGCAACTTGAGGCGATCGACCACCTGCCGTCCCTTGGGCTTGCGCGCCCAGCGGGCCAGAAGGATGGCCGCCACAATGAGCACCGGCAACGCGATCCACCAGTAGCTGCCCGCCAGATCGGCCACGAACATGAGGAGCTGCGTGTTCCACGGCAGGGCCTTGCCCGAATCGGCGAAGATGCCCGCGATGGGCGGCACCACGGCGATCATCAGCACGGTCATCACCACCGTACCCACCACGGCCATCAGGATGGGATACGCCATCGCGCTCCACACCTTCGACTTCAATTCGCCCTGCGCATCGAGGAAGTCGGCGAGCCGGTTGAGAACCGCGTCCAGGTTGCCCGCGCTCTCGCCTGAGCGAACCATGTTGATGTACAGGGCGGGGAACACCGACGAGTGCTCGGCCATGGAATCGGCCAGCGCCCCGCCCTCGTTAACCTTCTGGCGGATGCCGGCCAGGATCATCTGGAACTTGCGGTTGTCGATCTGCTCGGCCAGCGCCCCCAGCGCCTCGGACAGCGGAATTCCCGCGTGCAGCAGGGTGGCCAACTGGCGCGTGAAGATGGCCACATCCTGGCCGCGCACCCGCTCGAAGTACTTCTTGAAATCGATCTCGCGGTGCAAGCCCTTGGCCGAGCCGCCGCCCGCCACGCCCACCTCCTTGGCCTGCTTGCCGCCCACAACCTCGCGCAACTCGGTGATGAACACGCTCTCCTTGCGCAAGGCCTGACGCAGCGACTTGGGTCCGTCCGCATCGCGCGTGCCGGTGACCGGTTTGCCCGCGCCATTGAGGCCTTTCCAAGCATAAAGGGGCATGGTCCTAGTCCGTGTCGCCCGTGGTGATCATGAGGACCTCGGCTCCGCTGGTCATGCCAGCCAGGACCTTCTGGGCCCCATCCTCCCGCAGCGTGCGCATCCCGCAGCCCTCCATGGCCGCGCGCTTGATGGTGCCCGCGTCGGCGTTCTTGATGGCCAACTGCCGCACCTGTTCGTCCACCATCAGCAACTCATAGATGGCGGTACGGCCCTTGTAGCCGTTGTTGAGGCACGTAGCACAGCCGCCCTCCCGGGCTCGGAAGAGCGTACCGGGCGGGGGCGGCGCCTCGCCCTTGAACTTCACCCGCCGCGCGTTACCCGCGAAGAAGTCGGCCGGACTGATGCCCAGGCTGATCAAGTCTTCCTCGGTGGGCGTGTAGGTCTCGCGGCAGTCCTTACACAAGCGGCGCACCAGGCGTTGCGCCAGGAGCCCCATCAGCGACGAGGCCACCAGGAAGGGCTGCACGCCAAGGTCGACCAGACGCGTGATGCCGCCGGCGGCGTCGTTGGTGTGGATGGTCGACAACACCAAGTGACCGGTCAGCGAGGCTTGGATGGCGATCTCGGCGGTGGGCAGATCGCGGATCTCGCCCACCATGATGACGTCGGGATCGTGACGCAAGAACGAACGCAGGCCGTTGGAGAAGGTCAAATCGATCTTTTCGTTGACCGCGACCTGCGAGATGCCGTCGAGCTGGTACTCGACCGGATCCTCGATGGTCAGGATGTTGAGATCGGGTGAGTTGATCTTGGCCAGGCAGGCGTACAGCGTAGTCGTCTTGCCGGAGCCCGTGGGGCCGGTGACCAGCAAGATGCCGTGCGGCCGGTGGATGAGATCATCCATTTGGCGCAGGTGATCGTCGCCGAAGCCGATGTCCGCCAGATCGTGCAACACATTCTCGCGGTCGAGCAGACGGATGGTGATGCGCTCGCCGCCCTTGACCGTCGGGGCGGTGGCCACGCGCATGTCGATGTCCTTGCCCGCGATCTTGCGCCGGATGCGGCCGTCTTGCGGCAACCGCTTCTCGGCAATGTTGAGCCCAGCCATGATCTTCACGCGCGAGATGATGGACGGGATGAACTGGCGGGCGGCGCGCCGGGTTTCATACAGCACACCGTCGATGCGGTAGCGGACGATGACGTCCTTCTCACCGGGCTCGATGTGGATGTCGCTGGCCCGCTCCTTGACGGCGTTGAAGAGCAACGAGTTGACCCAGCGGATGATGGGGGCCTCGTCGTTGACGTCGAGGATGTCGACCAACTCCTCACCCTCATTCATCTCCTCGTCGTCGTTCTTCTCACCCAGGTTTCCGGCGTCCTGCTTGCGGCCGTAGACATGGTTGATGGCGTCGAGGATCTTGTTTGAGGGAATCAGGATGGGGGCCAGCTCGGCCTTGAGCTGCGAGCGCAGATCATCCAGGCCGCCCACATCCAAGGGATCGGCCATGGCCACCACCACCAGGGAACCATCTTTCTTCACGGGGAGCAGACGGTGCTGCTTCGCGAAACCGATGGGCACCAGCGCGGCCAATTCACCGTCCACCTCCTTGACGTCCACGTCCGCGGCGTAGCCGATCCCCAACTGCACGCCCAGAGCGCGCAGCACGTCCTCCTCGGTTGCCGCGCGCGCCTTGCACAACACCTCGCCGATGCGGCCGCCCTCCGCCGCCTGCTGGGCCACGGCCTGCTCCACCGCCTCGACGGACACCACGCCCGTTTCGACCAGAATCTCGCCGAGTCGTCGTCCTGTCACCGATCACTCCTTCGGCTTGGGGGACTTGGTCGGTTTGGTCAGCTTCAACGGCTTTTGGGCGGGCCTCTCCGGCGCCAATGACTCGCCGTCCGCGCCGCCGTTTTCCAGAGCCGGTGGCTCCTCGTCGTGTTTGGGCGGGGACAGGGTCGACGGCGCGGGGGCCGCCTCGGGAGCGGGCGGCACCGTGGTGGACGTCCCCTCCACGGCTGCACCCTTGGCCTCGCCCTCGACGGAGGCGGCCTCGCTGGGCTCGATGGGCGTGGACTCCGACTCCGCATCGATCTCCCGAATCTTGCGCAGCTGACCCTCTTCCTCCTCGACCTCGCGCACCGTCTTGTTGATCTCTTCCAACATGCCGCGCTTGCGGTGGTAGTCCTCCACGCCGCGCACCAGATTGCTGTTGTCGTCGAGGGCGCTAAAGCGCTCGATGAACTCGCGCCGCTCGCGCATCTTCTTGTCGGCCACCCGACGCAGATCGGACAGATCCGAGATCACGTAGGGGGTCATGGCGATGATGATGTTGGATTTCTTCATCTGCTTGCTGGTGCTGCGGAAGAAGAAGCCCAACACGGGGATGTCGCCCAGCAGCGGCACCTTGGTCACCACCTCGCTGGCCCGGTCTTGCATGAGGCCGCCGATGACCACGGTCTGCTGATCGCGCGCCACGATGGTGGTCTTGGTCGACCGCTTGGAGGTCGCCGGGCCCAGTCCGTTGTAGTTCTGCGCGGAGACGTCCGACACCTCCTGCTCCACGTCCAGGCGAATCATGTTGTGCTCGTTCACGCTGGGCAACAGCTTGAGCTTCAGCGCCACGTCCTGGCGGTTGACGGATACGTAAGGCGTGTACGTCGAGGAGCCGGTCGTCGTGGCGCCCATGACCGCACCCTGGAAGGGCAAGTTCTCGCCCACCGTGATCTCGCCCTCCTGGTTGTTCATGATCAGGATGTGCGGATTGGACAGCACGTTGACGTCGTTGTTGACCTGCAACATCTGCAGGAACACGCCGAAGGACGGGAGGTTGACGTTGGACAGCCCCAACGTCTGGGCCGCGGCGGCAGGAATGGCCTCGCCAAACAGAGCTGCCGATAGCCCGCCCATGCTGGACAGCAGGGACGTGGGATCCATGCCCGCGGTCAGGGTCTGGCTCGGATTGAAGCCGCCGATGCCCAGCGCGTCCTTGCCCGCCACCAAGTTATCGAACGGCTTGCCCGCGTGGTACGAGACGCCGATATCCCGCTTCTTATCGAGCAGAACCTCGAGGATGAGCGCCTCCACGAAGACCTGCTTGCGGGGCGCATCCAGCTTCTCGATGATACGCCGGAGGACCTGGTAGTCCTTGAACGAGGACATGATGAGCAGAGAGTTGGTCGGTGCATCGAAGGTGATGCGCACATCGCCCTCGAACATGTACTGATTGGGGCCACTTTGCTGATTGTTGGTCTGGGGGGCGGCCTGCGGCGCGGCGCCACCGCGGCGGCGCGGCCCACCGGTCAGCGAGCCCGCCACCTGCACACCGGTGATGGCGCTCAGGGTGGCCGCCAACTCGTCACAGTTGGCGTTGGCGCAGTTGTAGATGTGGAAGCGGCCGTCCTTGCCCTCGGCGAGCGTGTCGTCCACCGAGACGTCCAGGCGCTTGATGATGGTCAGCAACCACTGATAGGCGCGCGCGTTGGCCACGACGATGAGAGAGTTGGACCGCTCGTCGGGAATGATCTTGGTGATGCCCAGCTCCGTCGACAACTCACCGGGCGGGCCCACGGGGGGTTTGGCCGCCGCGGGCGCGGGCTGCCCTGGCCGGCGTTGGCCCGTGCCCAGCGTCTGCACCGGAACCACCTCGGCCAAACGTCCCGCCATGTCCACGGCCGAGGTGTTCCGGATGCGGACCATCCAGATCTTGTCGCGTTTGTCCGAGGGATTATCGAACTGGCGGATGATGTCCACCATGCGGTCGATGTTCTCGGCTTGGTCGGTGATCACCAGCGACGAGCGGTAGGCGATAATGTCGCCGGCCTCGCTCTTGAGGCGATTAAGCACCGTATTGGTCAACTCGGCGGCGTCCAGGTAGCCCACGCGCACCAACTTGGTGACGAAACGGCGATCGCGCGGCAAGCGCTCCTTCTCGTTCACGAAGGGCAGCGCCGTGAAGCGCGCCCGCGACGACTCCACCACGCGCAAGAACTTGCCCGTGGGCTCCACCGTGAGGCCCACCGAATCGAGGGCCGCGTAGAACAGCCGATAGGCCTCCTCCGGCGTGATGAGCTGAGGCGAGATGATGGTGATCTTCTTGCCCTGCAGCGGAATCGAGACCAGGAACTGCGAACAGGTGATGCTGGAAATCCAG
>JAEXQJ010000180.1 GCA_023438785.1 Pseudomonadota bacterium | reverse complement strand
TCCCCGCCCCCACCAACTGGCCGTCGTCCAGAACCAAAATCTGATCCGCATGGCGAATCTGGGCGATGGACTGGGCCACGATGATCCGGCTCTGGCGCGCGTCGTGCGCGGTCAAGGCCTGGCGAATGCGCGCTTCGGTGTGCACGTCTACCGCGCTGGTGCTGTCGTCCAGGATCAGCACCGGGGCACGCATGAGGAGGGCGCGCGCCAAGCACAAGCGTTGACGCTGGCCACCCGACAGGTTCACGCCCCGTTTAAGCACAGGCGCCTCGTAAGCCCCGGGCAGCGCCTCGATGAACTCATGCGCCTGCGCCGCCCGCGCCGCAGCCCGCACATCCTCGTCGGACGCATTCGCCCGGCCGAATCGGATGTTGTCGCGAATGCTGCCGCCGAAGAGGACGGTCTCTTGCAGAGCGATGGCGATGTGCTTGCGCAGGACTTGGTGATCGAGGGCGCGCAAGTCCACGCCGTTCAGGGTGATACGCCCGGCGCTCGGCTGGTAGAAGCCAGCCATGAGCGCAACGAGTGTGGACTTGCCCGCACCCGTCGCGCCAATGATGGCCACGGTCTGCCCGGGCTCGACAACGAAGCTGATACTGCGCAGGACCGCGTCCTGGTCCGACGGGCGATAGCTGAAGCTCACGTCCTCGAAGGCGATTCGCCCCGCCATCTGCGCCGGCTCGGCCACTTCGGCGGCTGGCTGCTCGTTGGGCAAGTCGAGCACCTCCATCACCCGCCGGGACGACACGTGAGCGCGCGAGGCCTGCATGGTGAGCACGCTGGTCATCACCAACGAGTTGAGCGTCTGCGTGAGGTACGTGATGAACGCCACGACCTGCCCCACCTCCAGAGTGCCGCGGCCCAGATGGAAGCCGCCCAGGGCCACCGCGGCGACGATGGCCAAGTGCAGGGCCAGGTTGGCCAGGGGCAACGTGGTGGCCCCCAGCCGCGCGGCCGCGATATTCGAGATGGCGAGACCGTCGTTGGCCTGGCGAAAGCGGTCGCTCTCGTGGGAGCCGCGCGCGAACACGCGCACGACGCGCACGCCGCCCAGATTCTCGCGCAGGATCGCATTCAGCCGATCGAGCCGCTTCTGCACGGCTGCGAAGAGGGGCTGCGAGCGACGAATCACCAAGGTCAGCAGGCCGAACACCGTGGGTACGAGGAACAGAAAGATCACCGCCAGGCGGGGGCAGGTGACGGCCGCCATGATCAAGCTGCCCAGCAGCGTGCTCCCGATGCGCACTCCGTGGCGCAGCACCATGGTCAGGGCCTCCTGCACCTGGTTCACGTCGTTGGTCAGGCGCGTGATCACGCTGCCGGTTTCCAGGCGATCCAGATCGCTGAAGGATAGGCGCTGCACCTTGCGGAACAGCTCGTCGCGCAGGTCGCGCCCAAAACGTTGCACGACCGTGACGGTGGCCAACAGGCAACCCAACGCCCCCACCATCCCGAGCGCCGTCAGCCCCACCATCTCAAGTCCGGTGCGCACCACCACGCCCATGTCGTGACGGGCGACGCCCATATCGATAATCCGCCGCACCAACCGAGGCTGGTTGAGGGTCGTCGCCACCTCCAGTCCCATGAGCAGCGGTGCAGCCACGGCCAGGGGCCAGTAGGGCTGCACCAACCGCGCGTACCGGCGCGCCGCGCTCAAATCATCATCTCGATGAAGGCCCGGAGCTTCATCTTTTGCTCCTCGGTGGCCGGATCGTTGTGGGCCGTTCCGTCGAGCACGAGCACGGGCACGCCCCTCCTGGTGAAGTACTCGTATTCCATCTCGCGTGCGATGGCCAAGTAGGGGCAGTTGGTGGTGCCTCCGATGATCACTCCGCGGGCGCCAAATTCCTTCAACTCGCGTTCGATGCGCTCGCGGCGCAGGCTAATCACGCCACCGCACTTGTCGTGCATATCCCCGCGCAGCTGCATCTCCAACACGTACTCGCCTAGGGCCTCGACGGGCGGCACGTCCTCGCGATAGAGCTGGGGAATGAAACCGCCGACCACGGTGCCGATGGTCTCGTCGATGGCGTGATACAGGTCCTCGCAATGCATGACGCCCACCAGGACGAGCGGGATGTGGAAGGGCGCGGGCCGACTAGCTTCCTCGCGCAGCTCGTCCATCAGCAGGCCCATGGCTTTTAGCCAGCGTGCCTCGTACTTCTTGTAGGCCGAGAGCTGCGAGATCTCGTTCACCTTGACCAGCGGCACGTAGAAGGGGTTGTGCAGACGCAGCCGCATCATCTCCTGGATCTTCCGGATGAAGACGTTGCGGGCCCGGATCTCCTCGGCCACGCGCTCCTCGTCCACGGGTTTCCCCGTCAGCCAGGTGGCCAGGCGGCGCGCCTCACTGGCGTAGAAGCTCACGTACTCGGGCCGGCGCGCGGGGTTCATCTTGAAGGCCGTGAGCGGCTCGACGATGAAGACATCGTATCCGTCGCCGCGCAGCAGTTCTTGCGCTATGACCTCGGGCTCGCAGTCGCCGCCGAAGTGGACGATGCGCCCGGACTTCCTCCCGCCCTTGAGCTGGTCCTCGCGATGATGGGCCCCCAGCTTCAGCTTCATGAACGTGCAGGCCTCAGGCGGGATCTGAAAATAGTCTTCGGCGATGCCCACCGCCTCGTGACTGTCGCGGCTGATACCGAACAGGCCACGCCCCTGCCGCACCCCACAAGCGCGCATCAGCGGCGCCCAGCCGAAGACGGAGCCGGTCACCGCGCGGGCATCCTTCTCGGCCGGCGCGGGACCGGCGTGGGCCGCAAAACCGGCCAGCACGTCGGCCAGGATTCCGTCGAACAGTTGCAGGGCGGGTGAAGGGCGGCGCGGGGTCAGATTCTCGACGGGGACCAGTTCAGGGCGGGCCTTGGCTTGCACGGGAACGGCAGTGCTCATGGCGGTCCTCAACTGAACATCTCGATGAAGGCGCGAATGCGTGTCAGAAGCTGGCCCGTTGGCGGGCCCACCTGGAAGGAGCCCTCCAGGGCGATGCTGGGAATGCCCAGCTTCTGGAAGTAGTCGCGCTGGATCTCCTTGTGGATGCCGCCGAACGAGCAGCCCACGTAGCTGTAGTAAAGGATGCCCCTCGCGCCGTACACGCTCAGGTTCTCCTCGATGTTCTTCAGGCGACGGACGGGCGAGCCGCCCATGCGCGCCGAGATGATGTAGTCGGCGTAGGCCTGCAAGGGGGGCAGGTCTTCCCGGTAGCTCTTCGTCCATTCGTCGGGCGTGTGCCACTGGGTAATGGCCCCGCCTGCATCATCGATAGCCTTGTAGACGCCGAACTCCTGTCCGCGGCCACCCACCCAGGCTAGGCGCACAACCTTGCCCGTGGGCGATGGCACGCGTGCAGCGCTCTCCAATTCGCCGATGAGCCCGTCCAGGACAGCCTCGTACTCGGCTGGTTTGCCGAAGTAGTGGGACGTGCCGAGGATGAGGTACATGGTTCCCAGACTGCGCAAGTAGAACGGATTGTTGAGGCGGAGCTTCAGGACCTTGCGCACCTTCAGGAAGATGCGGTTGAGGCGCGCGATCTCCTCCGCCAACCGATCCTCGTCCACCGGGTGCCCCTGCAGCCAGATCGATAGGCTGCGAATGTCGCGTGCCAGATAGTCCTCCATCAGGCGCACCCGCTCCCCATCGTCGTGGGCGTTGGGGCGGTTGAGCGCCTCGACCCGGTAGATGTCGAACCCCTCGTCCTTGAGCAGCTCCCAGCCGATGTTGAGCGGCTCGCAGATGGCGTTGTAGGTGGCTAGGCGCTTCACCGTGCGCCCCAGGCGCAGATAGAACTCGCCCAACACACCGCCCACCATGGGGCAGGACTCTTTAGGCAGGTGAAAGTAGTCCTCGGCAGCGCTCAGGGCCTCGGCCGAGCCCAGGCGGCCCATCTCGTTGATGGAAATGGGGATAGTGTCGCATGCGTAGAAGAGCGGCGACCACACGCCGCCGCCCATCCAGGCCGCGGGCGTGCCAGCGCGGTAGGCCGCTTCCGCGTCGGGGATGTAATTCACCACCAAGTCGAACAGGGCCTGCACCGACGGCGCATAGTGGTGTTCCAGCTTCGTCTGCTGGATATAGGCTAGCTGACTCTCCAAGGCCTCCGAGGTGCGGGTCAGATGCTCATCCTGCGAGCGCCGCGCGCGCAGCGCTGTCAGCGACGCCGTGGCGACATCGGGCGTGCTCATGCGCAACTCCGGTTCTTTTCGGCCAGCACCTCGACGAAGGCTTCCAGGCGCGTGGTGATCTGGCCCAGATCACCCAGCGAGTAATCGCTGGCCAGCTCGAGCACCGGCAAGCCCAGGCTCTGGAAGCTCTTCATGAACTTGTTTTTGGACAGCCCGTAGCAAGGGCAGAATTTCAAGTACGAATACAGCACCGCGTCCACGTGGTACTCCTGGGCCAGGCGCGTGGCGTGCTCGATGCGGCGATCGAGCGGTACCTGCCGCGCGCAGGGCGCCTGGTCGAGATAGGCGTCGGCCAGGGCCTGCCAGAGGTCGAAGCATTCATCCGCGTCGTGGTGGAAGGCGCTGTAGCCGGTGCAATGGTCTTCCACGACCACGCGCGCGCCGATGCGGTCCTCCAGCAGGTCGAGTACGCGCCGATCCCCGTCGGCCACAATGCCCCCGCACATCATGATGCGCAGCGGACGCGCGCCGCTGGCCTTGCGTTGAGCGAGCCGCTCGTAGGTCTCGGTGAGCAGCGGCAGCAGGCGCTCGGGCGGAACGAAGTGATAGGCCTTGGTGATGTCTAGAAAGTCGCGGCCACTCAGCGGCGGGATGTCGCGCTTGCGCAGGGCCGAGATCTCGCGGATGAGGGCACGAATGCGGTTGTACGCTCCGATGCTCTGGCGCACCGACGCCTCGCTGATGGGCTGCCCCGTCAGCGTCTCCAGGTCCTTCTTGAACTGCAGGATCTCCGCGCGGAAGAAGCTGCGCGACTCCTCTCGCTGGCTGTTGCGGGGAACGATGTAGCCACGCGAGGGCCTGTAGAAGTTGTCGATGGCCTGTGACGTGGCCCGCATGGAGTCGCACGTGTAGAACGTGTAGACCTGATCCAGGCCGGCTGTGAGAGGGTCCTTGGCCTCGAAGTGGCCGAGGATGCTCTTGGTCAAGTCGCAGAAGACGCTCTTCGTGATGAGCTCGCCCTGAGCCACTACGTCCGGCTCGCCGCACTTGAGGATGCGCGTGAAGGCCACCCCCGAGGCGTTGAGCAGTTCCACAGGTGTGTAGTTGCACAGGTAGCCCGCCTTCTTGCGCGTCTTCTCGTCGGCGAAGGCGCGTTCGGCCAGGTGGGTCTGCGTGCGGATCAACTCCAGCTCATCGCGCGCTTCGTCGAGCTTGCGCGTCTGTTCCTCCTCTTCCGACTGCAGGAACTGCCGCGCGTAGACGGCCGCGCCCAGGGCGCCCGCGAAGATGGTGTCCAGCTTGGGCCGCGTGATGGTCGCGCCGATCAGGTCCTCCAGGGCCCGCCACATGCCGGGGTTGTTGGACACGCCACCCGTGAAGAGCAGGTCCATTTCCAGTGGGATCTTGGACACCAGGGTACGAACGCGACGCCCGGAAGCATAGTGCAGGCCCGCAGCGATATCCGCTTGGCCCACGCCGCGCGCCCGCAGACTGATGATCTCGGATTCGGCAAAGACCGTGCACTGGCTTGAAATATTGGGCCGACTGGTGGCCTCCAGCGAGCGTTTGCCCATCTCGGCCAAGGTCAGGCCGAGCAAGCCCGCGGCCCTTTCCAAGAAGCGCCCGGTCCCCGCGGCGCACTTGTCGTTCATGAGGAAGCGCACCACGCGGCCCGTGTTGGGGTCAACCTGAATGGCCTTCGAGTCCTGGCCGCCGATGTCGATGATGGTCCGCGTGTTGGCGTTGAGCACGTGCGCGCCCATGGCGTGGCACGAAATCTCGGTGACGATGCGGCTGCCGATATCGGGGAACTGCAGGGCCACGCGGCCGTAGCCGGTGCCCACCACGTAGAGCACCTGCGTGCGCCCGATGCCGGCGGCGCTGAGCAGCTCCTCCACCAGTTCGTCCGCGCTGTCCTGCATGCGCACGCCGGTCGAGATGCGCGCCACGTGAATCTCATCACGGTGCAGAAGCACACCCTTGGCGGCACGCGAGCCGATGTCGATGCCCAAGACCGTGTCGCCGTCCAACTGAGCGACGACGCGTGGGTCGATGACGTCCACGAGCTTCATACGATCACTCCCGTCCCGTTGGCGATCTTCTGCGCCAGCACAGCGGCGCCTAGGGCGCCCGCATAGACCATGTCGAACCTGCCCGTGCTGATGGGGTGTCCGATGACCTCCTCCAGCGCGTGCTTCATGCCCAGGTTCTTGGAAACCCCACCCGTGAACACCAAGTGGGGCTGCAAGCCGACCCTCTGCACCAAGTTGCGCACCCGCCGGGCCGAGGCGAAATGGATCCCCGCGGCGATGTCCGGCACCGCCGTGCCGCGCGCTTTGAGCGAAATGACCTCCGACTCCCCGAAGACCACGCACTGGCTCGATATGTCCACCCGCTCTCTAGAATTGAGCGCCTCGTCGCCCAGGCGCTCCACCGGTAGGTCAAGCAGGTCGGCCACTTTCTCCAGAAACCGGCCCGTGCCCGCGGCGCACTTGTCGTTCATGACGAACTCCAGGACCCGGCCGGTTTCAGGATCGATGCGAATCGCCTTCGAGTCCTGGCCGCCGATGTCGATGACGGTGCGCGTCTTCGGGTCCAGGACGTGGGCGCCCATCGCATGGCACGAGATCTCGGTGATCGCGCTCGCGGGGAAGCTGTCGAACCTTAGCGAGATGCGCCCGTAGCCGGTGAACACGGCATGCTCTATGTCCTTTAGCGGCAGGTTGCTCGCGCCCTTCAGCTTCTTGACCAGACGATCGGCGGTCTCCTGTTGGTCCACCTCGCTGGCGGTAATGGCAGCGTACAGCTCACCGTCGGCGAGCAGCACCGCCTTGGCCTGGCGCGAGCCGATGTCGATGCCAATGGCCCGAGTAGCGGACAGCTCCTCCGCGTATCGGGGAGCCACGGAGTCTTCAACTCTCAACTTTGAACCTCCTTCTCAAGAGACCCACCGGGTCCCGGGGGGCGCGGGGGGGGCC
>JAEXQJ010000086.1 GCA_023438785.1 Pseudomonadota bacterium | reverse complement strand
CCTCGAGACCGGCCGCACGCACCAGATCCGCATTCACCTGGCCGAGCGCGGCCATCCCCTGGTCGGTGAACCTGTCTACATTCGCGACTTCAAGGACCAGGGCGGCAGGCTGTTGCCCAGCGCGCGGCTCCTCCTGCACGCCGCCACGCTGGGCTTCGTCCACCCCATCACCAACGAAAACCTGTGCTTCGAAAGCGAGTTGCCGCCCTCGTTCACGCGCGAGTTGGAGCGGCTGCGCGTCGGCGCGGGTGCGACCTGACCGCAGACAGCGGGCAGAGAAAAACGCGTGTATGATCGAGACACTTCCGTGAGTGTCCCGCCCGTCGTGTCACCGTCCTCGCCTGCTCCCGAAGCGGATAGTGAGCCGCAGGTCGATCGCGCGCTCGTCCTGGCCTTCGTCACGCAGGTGCGCCAGGTGATGGCCTCGCCGCACTACCGGCCGCCGCTGCTGCCCACGGTGGCCCTGGAGGTGCACAAGCTGTCCTACCGGGCCGACGTGAACGCGGACCAGCTGGTGGCCGTGCTCGAGCAGGATTCGGTCCTGGCGGCCCAGGTCTTGCGCGTGGCCGGGTCGGCGGCCTACGGCGGCTGGGGCGAGGGCGAGGTCTCGCTCAAGCAGGCGGTGGTGCGGCTGGGCATGCGCAATCTGGCCATCCTGGTGTGGGAGGTGGCCACGGGCATGCGCGTCTACCGTTCGGCCCGCTACTCCGCTTTCATGGAGGACATGCGCAGGCACAGCACGGCCTGCGCGCACCTGTGTCGCCTGATCGCCGCGCGCAAGGGCGTGGCCGCGGACACGGCGTTCCTGTGCGGTCTGCTGCACGACATCGGCATGGCGGCCACGTTGCTCGTCCTGGCCGAGCGGCCCAAGGAAGAGCCGGCCATCGATCCGGCCGTGCTCGACGAGATCCTGCGGGAGACCCACCAGGAAGTCTCGGGCATGATCGCCCAGCTTTGGAAGCTGCCCACGGAGATCGAGGAGGTGCTGGCCAACCACCACAGCGGTCAGGTGCGCGGGCAGCCCAACGATCTGGCGGCCATCGTGGCCATCTGCGAGGAGATGAGCCGCGATCTGGGCTATGACGTCAAGATCGGCGCGGGGCGCTGTGACCACGTGGAACCCGGGGTCATCGCCGCCGCTTTCCGCTCTCTGGCCCTAGGCGACGAGGCTTGGCGCGAGTTGGGAACGCAGGCCCGCAAGGCGATCGAGGCCTTGGGCGGCGGTCAGGCGCCCGCGGCGAGCGAGGGCCACACGCCCCCGCCCGTCAAGCCCGCGACGCAACCGCGCCAGGCGCGCCGCTCGTGGTGGGACCGATTGCGGCGCGCCCTGTTCGGCTGATCGCTCTTAATCGCCGAAGCTGGTGCCGACCGAGCGGGCGGTGTGCACCAAAACGTCGTCGGGCGAGACCTTGCGCTGCTTGCCGGCGACCGACTCGATCGGCACCTGGCCCAGGTGGCCGTCCTTAAGGACCACGAGCTGGCCGTTCGCGCCCTCCATCAACAGGTCGAGGGCATGGTGACCGAACATGGTGGCCAAGACGCGATCGGCGGGCGTGGGTGAGCCTCCGCGCTGAATGTGGCCGAGCACCGTAGCGCGGGCCTCCAGCTTGGTCGCCGCCTCGATGTCGTGCACCAACTTGTTGGCGATGCCGCCCAGGCGAATGGGATCGGGGCTGGTTTCCACCACGCGCTGGACCACCACATCGCCGCCTTTGGGCTTGGCACCCTCGGAGACGCAAATGATCGAGAAGCGCTTGCCAGCGTGGCTGCGGTGGAGCACGACGTCGCAGATCTTCTCCAGGTCGTAGGGGATCTCGGGGATCAGGATGATGTCGGCGCCGGTGGCCACGCCGGTGTGCAGGGCCAGCCAGCCCGCGTTGCGCCCCATGACCTCCACGACCATCACGCGGTGGTGGCTCATGGCCGTGCTGTGGATCTTGTCGAAGCACTCGGCCGCCGTGTGCACGGCCGTATCGAAGCCGAAGGTGCGCTCGCAGCCTTCCAGATCGTTGTCGATGGTCTTGGGCACGCCGATGCAGTTGATGCCTGCCTTCACCAGATTGGCCGCGCCGGTCATGGTGCCGTCGCCGCCGATGCACACCAGCGCATCCAGCTCGTTGACCCGCACGTGATCGAGCACGCGGTCGGTGACGTTGACCCACTCGGTCTTGCCGCCGCGCTCGATGGCGAAGCGTTCGGGATTGGCCTGATTGCTCGTGCCCAGGATGGTTCCGCCCAAGGTCAGGATGTTGGAGACATCGCTCCACTCTAGCTTGCGGATGCGGTTCTGGATGAGCCCCAGGAAGCCGTCCTCGATGCCGTAGACCTCGAGCTCGTAGTCGTGCATGGCCGACTTGGTGACGGCCCGAATGACCGCGTTCAGGCCGGGGCAATCGCCCCCGCCGGTGAGCACCCCGATGCGCTTGATTTTCGCCATGGCGGGCATTGTAGGCGATTTCGCTCACTCGGGCTTGCGACGCATGACGGCCGCGAAGAAGCCGTCCGTGTCGTGGCGGTGCGGGTAGAGCTTGAGGAAGGTCTCGTCTCCCAGACGGCCGCAGCGCTCCTTGCCCCAGATCTCCTTGAGCGGCATGAGCGAGAAGTCGGGGCGCTCGGCCAAGAAGCGTTCCACCACGCGCTCGTTCTCCTCGGGCAGCACGGTGCACGTGGCGTAGATCACGCGCCCGCCCGGCGCGACCAAGGGGGCGTAGGTGACCAGGAGCGAGAGTTGCAGGCTGGGGAACGCGTCGACGGCCTTGGGGCTGAGGCGCCAGCGCGCCTCGGGGTTGCGGCGCAAGGTGCCCAGGCCCGAGCACGGCGCGTCCACCAGCACGCGATCCCAGCCGCCCAGTTTGGCCTCGGGTGGAAGCTGGGCGCCCTTCACCTCGCGGGCGGCCACGTTGGACAGACCCGCGCGCCGGGCGCGACGGCGCAGTTCCTCCAGCTTCTTGCCCGCCGAATCCAAGGCCAGGATGCGGCCCTGCCCGTCGAGCAGCGCGGCCAAGGCCAGCGTCTTGCCGCCCGCTCCCGCGCAGGCATCGGCCACGCGTCCGCGAGGCGGCGGCGCCACGGCCTCGGCCACCAGTTGGCTGCCCTCGTCCATAACCTCGTACAGGCCGTCCTGGAAGGCACGCAGACCGAAGGCGTTCACGCGGGTCTCGAAGACCAGGCCCATGGGCGAAAGCTCGGTGGGCCGCGCGACGATCTTCTCCTCGGCCAGCCGCGCCTGCAGCTCCTCGCGCGAGATCCTGGCGCCGTTGACCCGCACGGTGAGCGGGGCGCGGCCATTCATGGCCGAGGCCAGGGCCAGGCCCTCCTCGCGGCCCAGGGCGTTCACGAAGCGCTCGAGCAACCAGGTGGGGAAGGACAGGCGCAGGGCCTCGCGCTCCAGGCCCGTGCTCTTGCCCAGACCCGCGTCATCGGCCACGGCGTCCGCCGGATCCAGCTCGCGTCGGCACAGCCGCTTGAGGTCGGCCCGCGCGGCCTCGACGGGCAGGCCGTTGCGCAGCTCGTGCACGATGAGCTTGAGCTCACCGCGCGCCCCGGGCGAGAGCAACTCGGGCTTGCCACGGCCGTGGGGCGGGACCAGCAGCTCGTCGACGATGGCCTCCAGGCGCCGCTCCCAGCGGACCAGACCGTAGACCGTCTCGGCGACCAGGCGCCGCTCCGTGCTGCCCAACTGGCGGTTGCGCCGGAAGCAGGTGGCGATGAGGTCGGAGGTGAAACCCCACTCGGCGCGGGCCTCGGCGGCGAGCTCCAGGGTGAGAGCGCGTGCCAGCCCCTGAAGCCGGCGCTGTGGGTGTGGGCTTTGCTCGTCTGAATTCATGCGGCCGGCATGGTAGCGCGTCCCGCCGGGCACGCCAGGGCGGCATCACGAAGCGAGCCATCACCCGGTCGGTCGTTGTAGAAGGCCGCATGGCTTTTTGCGAGTACGCCAACTACGACGGGCTGGGACTGGCGGCCTTGGTGCGCGAACGGCAGATCTCCGCCGCTGAGCTGCTGGAGGAGGCCATCGCGCGCGCCGAGCAGGTCAACCCGCACATCAACGCGGTGGTCGCGCCCATGTACGAGCAAGCGCGCCACGCGGTGGCCGAGGTGCCGAGCGGGCCTTTCGCGGGCGTGCCCTTCCTGCTCAAGGATCTGCAGGCGGCCTGCGCGGGCGCGCCCATGGCCTGCGGCAGCGCGGCCCTGCGCGGCTACGTGCCCAAGCGCGACTCCGAGTTGGTGCGCCGCCACCGGGCCGCCGGCCTGGTGATCTTCGGCAAGACCAACACGCCCGAGTTGGGCCTGCAGCCCGTGTGCGAACCCAAGATTTTCGGCCCCAGCCACACACCCTGGAAGCTGGGCCACACCTCGGGCGGCTCCAGCGGCGGCGCGGCGGCGGCCGTGGCGGCGGGGATTGTGCCCATGGCCCACGGTGCGGACGGCGGCGGCTCGCTGCGTATCCCCGCCTCGTGCTGCGGTCTGTTCGGCTTCAAGCCCACCCGCGGGCGCACACCCGTTGGGCCCGCCGCCAGCGAGCTGTGGTGGGGCTGGGCCGTGGAACACGCGCTGACCCGATCGGTGCGTGACAGCGCGGCCCTGCTCGACGCCACGGCGGGGGCCCTGCCCGGGGATGCCTTCCACGCGCCCGTGCCGGCCGGCTCGTACCTGGAGGAGATCCGGCATCCCCCACGCAAGCTGCGCGTCCTGTTCACGCGCCAGCCCTTCATGGCGGCCGACGTGCATCCCGATTGCGTGCGGGCGGCGGAGGGCACCGCCGCCCGCCTGCAGGCCCTGGGACACGAGGTGGAGGAGGGCGCGCTGGAGACGGACGGCCGGCAATTCGGCCGCGACTTCTTCACCGGCGTGTGCGTGGAGATTGCGGCCGAGCTGAACTCGGTGGCCCGCGGGCTGGGCCGCAAGCTGCGTGCGGGCGACGTGGAGACCTCGACCTTCCTCTGCGGCATGTTGGGCCGCCAGGTCAGCGCCCTGGCCTGGGCGCAGGCGCGGCTGCGCTTGCACTCGCTCTGCCGGCGCGTGGCGCGCACCTTCGAAACGTACGACGTCATGCTCTGCCCGACCCTGGCCCAACCGCCGCTGCGCCTGGGCGCCTTGGCCCCGGCAGGCCTGGAGCGCAGGCTGCATCAACTCATCGCCAGGTTCGGCCTGGGCTTTCTCATGCGCCTGCCCGGTGTCATCGACAAGACCGTGTCCCAGGCCTTCTCCTTCACTCCGTTCACGGCCTTGGCCAACGTCACCGGACAGCCTTCCATGAGCGTGCCGCTGGACTGGAACGCCGACGGCCTGCCCCTGGGCAGTATGCTGACCGGCCGCTTCGGCGACGAGGCCACGCTCTTTCGCCTGGCCGCCCAACTGGAGGTGGCCCACCCCTGGGCCCAGCGCCGCCCGCCCGTCTTCGCGGGCGCCTGACGGCCGACGGTCCGAGCCGGCTGTCTTGCTGGCTTGCGTTGGCGAGCGGTGAGGCGGGACAATGGGGGAGTCGTGTAACCGTACGGTTACCTCAAACGTCCCGCAGGGCCCACCGATAATATGGGCCCACGGAGGTCGTGATGGTCCTTCTAGAGGGGTACTCACTCACCGCGACGGTGTACCAGAGCGGCGGAACCGTCGTCTGCCGGGGAACTCGCGCATCCGACGGCGCCCCGGTGATCTGCAAGCTCTTGGGCATCGAGTATCCCTCCGCGGCCGAGATTTCATCCTTCCGTCGCGAATACGAGATCGCGGCGAAGCTCCAAGGGGATGGCGCGGTCAAGGTCTACGGCCTCGAGAAGGCCAACAACAGTCTGGCCATCATCATGGAGGATTTCGGCGGCGAATCCCTCAGCCGGAGTCCTGGCCTCAAGGAGGCCGGGATCGGCGAGAAACTCGCGGTCGCCGCCGAGATCGCCAATGCGCTTTCCCGCATCCACCGCAAGAACATCATCCACAAGGACATCAACCCCTCGAACATCGTCAGGAATCCCGAGACCGGCGAGCTGAAGATCATCGACCTGGGTATCGCGACCGAGCTCACCCGCGAGGCCGCGTCGTTCCTCTGGGTGGGGGCGATGGAAGGAACACTCGGCTACATCTCGCCTGAGCAGACCGGACGGATGAACCGCCCCATCGACTACCGCACTGACCTCTACTCCGTCGGCGTCACTCTTTACGAGCTCTTCACCGGTCGGCTTCCTTTCGCGGGGGATGACCCGCTCGATATGGTGTATTCCCACATCGCGCGCGTTCCGCCCTCACCGCGCGCCGTGAACCCGGAGCTGCCCGGGGTCATCTCGAAGCTCATCCTGAAGCTCTTGGCCAAAGCGCCCGAGGACCGCTATCAGAGCGCATCGGGGCTGCTGGCCGACATCAAGCGATGCAGGGAGGAGCTGGTCGAGAAAGGGAGGATCGACGACTTTTCCGTCGGACAACTCGACTGGTCGAGCCGCTTCACGCTGTCCAACAGGCTTTATGGACGCGACCACGAGATCGCCGTCCTGCAGGACTCGCTTCGCGAGGTGACCAGCGGAAGCTCGGGACTGGTGCTGGTCGCCGGCGCCCCGGGCGTGGGCAAGACGTCGCTCATTCAGGAAATCCAGAAGTCACTGCCCGGCTCCAGAGGCTTCTTGATCTCGGGCAAGTTCAACCAACTCGACGAGAACATTCCGTACAGCGCCCTTCTTCAGGCCTTTGGTGATCTCCTCGACCAAGTCCTGAGCAGCCCTTCAGAGCGCCTGACTTCTCTCAAGGGCGCCATCCTCCAAGCGCTGGGCACCAACGCCGGCGTGCTCGTGGAGCTGCTCCCCAAGCTGGAGCACCTCCTTGGCCCGCAGCCCGCGCCCCCGCCTCTCGATCCCGTGGCGGCTCACAACCGGCTGCAACTCGCCCTGCGCAGCTTCATCCCGG
>JAEXQJ010000074.1 GCA_023438785.1 Pseudomonadota bacterium | reverse complement strand
GCCGAAGCCCGCCCGCCGCAAGGCTCCTAGAGACCGTCGATGACGGCCTGGCCGGCCTGGGTCGTGTTGGCCGGCGTGACGCCCCGTCCAGCCACATCGGCGGGAAGGACGCCGCGATCGATGGCCGCCGAGACGGCTCTCTCCACGGCCTGTGCCTCCTGCTCCAGGCCGAACGAGTGTCGCAGCATCATGGCCACGCTGAGGATGGTGGCGTAGGGGTGGGCGATGCCACGGCCGGCGATGTCCGGGGCGCTGCCGTGGATGGGCTCGTAAAGGCCCATGCGGCCCTCGCCTAGCGAGGCCGAAGGGAGCAGGCCCATGGAGCCGGCCAACACGGAGGCCTCGTCGGTCAGGATGTCGCCGAACATGTTCTCCGTGACGATGACGTCGAAGCTGGCCGGCTTACGCACCAGGTACATGGCGCAGGCATCCACCAGGATGTGTTCGAGCTTGATGTCCGGGTAATCCTGCTTCACCACGGCCTCGGTGACCCGGCGCCAAAGGCGAGAGCTCTCGAGCACGTTGGCCTTGTCCACCGAGGTGAGGCGCTTCTTGCGCAGACGTGCCAGCTCGCAGGCGCGGCGAACCACGCGCTCGATCTCGGCCGTGGTGTACACGCACAGGTCGCTGGCCCGATCGGCCTCGCGCTTCTTCTCGCCGAAATAGATGCCGCCGGTCAGCTCGCGCACGACCACCATGTCCACGCCCGCCAGGACCTCGGGCTTGAGGGTGGAGGCGCCAAGCAGCTTGGGATGCAAGCTCACCGGGCGCAGGTTGGCGTAGAGCCCCAACTCGCGACGGATGCCCAGCAGGCCTTGCTCGGGCCGCACGCTGGCGTTGGGGTTGTCCCACTTGGGGCCGCCAACCGCACCCAGCATGACCGCATCCGCGCCGCGGGCCAGGGCCAGGGTCTCGGGCGGCAGAGCGCTACCCGTCCGATCGATGGCGATGCCGCCAATCAGACCGTCGCGCAGCTCGAAATCATGACCGAATTTCGTACCGACGGCACGCAGGACGCGGGTGCCCTCGGCGATGACCTCGGGACCGATGCCGTCACCGGCAAGGACCAAAACGACTGCTTTCATGGCCGCCTTTTACCACGCCCGGGGATCCTCCCGGGCACCCGAGCGGGCCCTTGCGCCCGCGAAGGGCGCCGCGGCGGGCAGGCCGCGCCCGCGGTGGCGTGTTAGGATCCGCGCGCATGTCGGGGGGAGGTGTGGAGGTCGGTCTGCCGTCCATGGCGTGGTCGCCGTCCGTGGTCGCCGCGGATCCCGCCCGCATCGCGCGCACCAGTCAGGTGTACGTGAACCGCAACCTGGATCTGGCCGGGGTCGAGTTGGTGGGCTTCGACATGGACTACACGCTGGCCCTCTACAACCAGCGGCGCATCGAGGACCTGTCCATCCGCGAGACCCTGCGCCTTCTCTGCGCCAAGCGCGACTATCCCGCGGCCGTCCGCCAAATCGAGTTCGATCCCAGCCTGGGCATGCGTGGCCTGGTCATCGATCAGCGGCTGGGCAACGTGCTCAAGACCGATCGCCACGGTACGCCGGGGCGCGTGCTGCACGGCCACACGCACCTGTCCGCGGCGCGGGCCGGGGAGCTGTACCAGCGCGAGCGCACGTCATCTTCGGATCCGCGCTACGCACGCATAGATTCGCTCTACGCCTTGCCCGAGGTCGTGTTGTACCTGACGCTGACCGAGTATTTCGAGACCCACGCGGGGCCGGATCCGGCCCGGCTGTGGCAGGACATTCGCGAATGCGTGGACCTGGCGCACCGGGATGGCTCGATCAAGTCCAGCGTGTGCGCCGAGGTGAGCGAGTTCGTGGAACGCGATCCGGCGCTCGCGGAGACGCTGCATCGCTTTCGGTCGGCGGGAAAGAGGCTGTTCCTGCTGACCAACTCGGACTGGGCCTACGTGGAGCGGGTGATGTCCTACCTGCTCGACGGAGTCCTGCCGGCCTATCCCGGTTGGCGCAGCTACTTCGACGTGGTGGTGGTGAGCGCACGCAAGCCCCAGTTCTTCACCGCGCAGGAGCCATTCGCGGAACTGGATGGCCAGGGCCAGCCCCTGCCGCAGGCGCCACGCGGTCCCTTCCTGCGCGGTCGTGTGTACGCGGGCGGGAACGTGCGCGAATTCGAGTTGCGCGCGGAGAGCCGAGGCAATCGCGTGCTCTTCGTGGGCGACCACATCTATGGCGACATGCTGCGCTCGCGCAAATCCTCCACCTGGCGTACGGCCATGATTCTGCAAGAGCTCGAGCACGAGGTGCGGATCCACGACGGCTTGGCGCCCGCGCTGCGCCGGCTGGACGAATTGGAGCGGCAGCTGCGCGGCCTCGACACGGAGATCGCCGATCGCCGCGCCTTGCTGCGTTCACTGCAGCGGGGGGTGCACGCGTGCGGTCAGGAGGTGGCAGGCGCCAAGCTCGCCCTCCGCCGAACCTTGGACGTTCTGCGCGAGGAGCTGCGCGCGCGCACGGCCGAGGTCGCCCAATTGGAGAGCCAACTCGATGCGGCCTTCAATCCGACATGGGGGCCGCTGTTCCGCGAGGGGCACGAGATCAGCCAATTCGGTGAGCAGGTGGAGGCGTATGCCTGCCTGTACACGAGCCGCATGTCGAACTTCCGGTTCTATTCGCCGAACCACCATTTCCGGGGGCCGCGGGATCGCATGGCCCATGAGAGGTAGGGGCGGTGGTGCGCGAAGAGGCGGCGGGACCCGTCGTTGGGAGCGCGCGGAGGCACCGAGCGGGCTGAACGGAGGGTCGGCGGGGATCGGATGAGTCGTGGGAGAGGTGGCGAGGAGTAGGCGAGGAGAGATGTGTCGGGAGGGAGGGGCGACTTGGCGGAGGGTGCGGGGAGGACAACTCTGTGCCTCCCCGCTCACCTCTGGGCGTTCGTTCACCCTTGCCGGGCCGGGGCTAGAACTTTCCCGTCTTGCGCGCCTCAGCCTTGGGGAGGCTCGCCAACGCCGCCAGGTTCTGCTGCACTTCCTCGTTGCTCATGGCGTAATCGCTGAGCTTGCCCGAGAGGTAGGCGTCGTAGCCGGCCAGGTCCATGAGGCCGTGGCCGCTGTAGCTGAAGAGGATGACCTTCTCTTCGCCGGTCTCGCGACACTTGATGGCCTCTTGGATCGTGGCGGCGATAGCGTGGCTGGTCTCGGGGGCGCAGATTGTGCCCTCGGTCTTGGCCCACGTCAGGGCCGACTCGTAGCACTCGATTTGGCCCACGGCCCGCGGCGTGAACAAGCCTTCCACCGTGCCCTGCGAGACCAGGGGCGCCATGCCGTGATAGCGAAGGCCGCCCGCGTGGATGGCCTTGGGCACGAAGGCGTGGCCCAGCGAGTACATGGGCAGAAGCGGCGTCATGCCGGCCACGTCACCGTGGTCGTAGACGAATTGGCCCTTGGTCATCTTGGGGCAGGCCGCGGGCTCCACCGGGATGATGTCCATCTTGGCCCCGTTGATCTTGTCGTAGGCAAAGGGGAAGGACAGACCGGCGAAGTTGCTGCCGCCGCCCGCGCACCCGATGACCACGTCGGGCAGCTTCTCGCCTGCCTTCTTGAGCTGCGCCTTGGCCTCCAGGCCGATGATGGTCTGGTGCAGAAGCACGTGGTTCAGCACGCTGCCCAGCGAGTAGCGCGTCTGTCCCGTGGTGTCGCTCACCGCTGCCTCTATGGCCTCGCTGATGGCGATGCCCAGGCTGCCGGGCGTATCGGGCATGGTGGCCAGGATGGCGCGGCCGGCGGCGGTCTGGGTGCTCGGGCTGGCGATGCAGTTGCCGCCCCACACCTGCATCATGAGCTTGCGGAACGGCTTCTGCTCGAAGCTGATGCGCACCATGAAGACCTTGCATTCCAAGCCGATCAGACTGCACGCGAAAGAAAGCGCGCTGCCCCACTGGCCGGCGCCCGTCTCGGTGGTCAGGCGCTTGATACCGAATTGCTTGTTGTACCAAGCCTGCGGAACCGCCGTGTTGGGCTTGTGGCTGCCCGCCGGGCTCACGCTCTCGTCTTTGTAGTAGATGCGCGCCGGCGTTTTCAGATGGCGCTCCAGAAAAACCGCGCGGCGGAGCGGGGCGGGACGCCACCGGTACAGGATGTCCAGGACCTCCGAGGGAATGTCGATCCAGCGCTGCTGGCTCATCTCCTGCTCGATGAGGTTCATGGGAAAGACCGGCGCAAGCTGATCCGGGCTGATGGGCTTTCCGTTGGGGCCCAGCGGCGGCAGCATGGGCGTGGGCAAATCCGCGGCGAGGTTGTACCACTGGCGCGGGATCTCATCGTCGTTGAGCAGGATCTTCACTCGGTCCATGAGCTACCTTTCTTTCCCATGCCGCACGGCCCTGGCCGGGGCAGGGCCCGCATCCTAGGGATCTCCGGCGCCGACTTCAATCTTGGCCGCAAGGCTTGCGCGGGCGGCGGGCGGCGTGACTTCGGGCCGTGCGCATCCCGTGCAAGACCGGTCCTCCCAAGCATCAAACACGAGGAGGTATTCGCATGAGAGCTCGCGTCGTTGTGTTCGGACATGCGCTGCATCCCATGCTGATCGTCTTCCCGCTCGGGCTCCTCGCTACCTCGGTGATCTGGGACGTCGTTCGGCTGGCCACGGGCAACGGGCTGTGGGGCTTCGTCAGCTTTTGGACCATCGTGGCCGGGATCGTCGGCGGCCTGGTGGCGGCCATCCCGGGGTTCGTGGATTGGATGAGTATCCCGATGAACACGCGCGCTCATCGCGTGGGGCTGTGGCACATGGGCCTCAACGTGCTCTCGCTGGCCCTCTTCGCCGTCTCCCTCATCCTGCGCGCCGCGATGCCGTCCGGCTATGCCCTGGCCGATTGGCCGCGGTTCGTGCCCGGTTGGGCGGGCCTGGTGGTTGTCCTGTTCGGGGCATGGTTCGGCGGCGAGTTGGTGGAGCAGCTCGGTGTGTCGGTGGAACCCGACGCGAGTCTGCAGGCGCCCTCGTCGCTGCACCCTCGCGACGGTCATCCGCCCGCGCCCGTTCCGTCGCCACCCGGCTCGCGGCCACAACCGCCAGCGCTGTAGGCGCGGGCGGAAGGCGGAAGGTGGAGCGATGATTGCTGCTCTTCGGAAGGTCTGGGGAGTCATCGAGCGCGACGTCAACCGCTACTTCGCTCTCGAAAGCCGGACCGGGCAGGCCACCACGGCCGAGAAGCTGCGCATCCTGCGCACCTCGAGCTCTCTGCACGCGGTCCTGGTTCATCGCCTCAGCCATTTCGTGCGTTGCGATCTGCGCGGGTCCCGGCTGCAGCGTCCCCTGGGGCTGTTGTGCAGCATCGCCGAGCGCATCGGCGGTGCGCTGTGGCAGGTGCACATCAATGCGGCGGCCGAGATCGGCCCCGGACTCTACCTGTGTCACCAGGGGGGCGTGTGGATCGGGCCGGTCAAGATCGGCGCCGACTGCAGCCTGACCCACAACACCACCATCGGCCGGCGCAGTGACGACGATGAAGGCACGCCCGTCCTTGGCAATCGCGTGTGGGTCGGCACCGGCTCGGTGTTGTTCGGCAAGATCTCGGTGGGCGATGGGGCCACCATCGGCCCACTCAGCGCGGTGTCGCGTGACATTCCCGCGCGCGCCCTGGCCATGGGCAATCCAGCGCGCATCGTGGCCCTCGACTACGACAATAGCTGCCAGATGGACGGGCTGGGCAGTCGCGCCCCCGTCGTGGGATCCGTGCCCGCCCCCGTCGAGGTGCGCGCTGTGCCCGCCGCGCCCACCACGGACCACAGCCCCGCGCCCCAGCCCAGCAGCGCCGCGGGCTGAAGCCGCTTGCCTGTCGCCAGGGTGTGACCTTCTGAGTGCCTTTCCTCCTTTGCCCGAGGTGTCGCGGCAGCAGGCGGCTTTTTCAGCTCAGGCTCTCGCGTCCGTTTGCCCGATCCGGCATGATGGAACTCCGGGACGGGTGCCGTCGTGAAACCTCTTCGCTACGCTTTGCTGCTGGCTCTGTTTTACGGCTGCGTGGCCGGCATTTACATCGCGTGGTCGGGCGATCTGGCGGCCAAGCTGGCCAGCAATCTCCACGACCTGGAGCGCCTCGAACGCCTCAAGGGATTGGTGTTCGTGGCCACGACCGCGGGTTTGCTCTTCCTGGCGACCTGGGGCCTCCTGGCCCGCTTCGCCCGTGTGGCCGAGGAGCGTGAGAACCTGCAGCGGGCCTCCATGATGGCCCAGAGCCGCATCTTGGCCGGAGAATACGCGGCTGCCGTGGCTCACGATTTCAACAACGTGCTCCTGGTCGCCGCCAGCATCATCGACGAGATCCAGGACAGTCAGGCCAGCGGTGTGGACCACGCGCTCTTGCGAGAGGCCTCCGAGGCCCTCGACCGCGGGCGGGCCCTGTCCTTGCGTCTGGCGCGCAGTGCGCGCGGGCGGCATACCCTACGCCGCGAGCGCATGGGGGTGGGCCAGGCGACCCGGACGATGGTCCGAGCGTTGGCCAAATTGCAGCGCGTGCGTGCCTGCCAAGTCAGCGTGGACGCGGCGTCGGAAGTCGAGGCGGAGATCGATCCCACGCTGTTCGAGCAGATCCTCACCAACCTCATCCTCAACGCGGCCGATGCGGCCGGCGAGCGCGGTCAGATTCGCGTCGTGGTGGCGGCGGAAGCGGATCAGGTGCGGCTAGAGGTCCACGACAGCGGCCCCGGCGTTCCGGTCGACAAGCGCGAGATCGTGTTCAAGGCTTTCGAGACGAGCAAGAGCGATGGCCTGGGGCTGGGCCTGGTCAGCGTGCGCACGGCCGCCACCATGCTGGGTGGAGGCGTGACCGTCGACGACTCGCCCCTGGGCGGCGCCAGGTTCGTGGTTCGCCTCCCCAGCGCGACCTCCCCGGTGATCAGCAAGTCACAGGCTGCAAGCGCGTCCCGCCCCGTGCCCAACAGCACCTCCGGCTGAGGCGCCTACCACGGACCGGCGAGCGCGGCGGGCGGGAAGGCCAGGCTCTGGAAGCGGGGGATGCGGACGTCGCCGCTGCCTTGCACGGAAACCACGGGCATGAGGCCCTGCTTGAGGAGCGCGTCGACCTTGGCGTCGGACAGCCAGGCCTGCGCACAAGGCGTCTGCACGGATTCGCCATCGACCTTGCTGACGTGGATGGGCAGGTCCTCGATCATCGAATGATCGCCGGGCTGGAAGTCCCAGCCGCCGGCGCCCAGGAACGACTGCACCAGGAGCTGGGCCACGGCCAGCGACGGCGAGCCCCACAGGAAATGCGAAGGCGCGGGCGGATCCGATTGCTCGCCAAACGCGAAGTGCTCGATGGGATCGCTGCCTTTGCCATAAGGCTGGCGCAACAGGATCCCGGGCAAGGCCAGGGAGATGGAGCGCGCCGCGGGCAACTGGCGCAGATCCGTCCAGGCCAGCTCGTCCTCGGGTGAGGTGAAACCAGCCGAGAAGGCGGCCCAGTCTTGTCCGGCCAGCAAGCAGGCGCGCATGCCCTCGGCCATGCTGCCCAGGCGGGCCAGCAGGGCCGCGTCCTGTTGCGTGCGGCCATAGGGGGTCAGGTCCACCACGAGCGACCATGGCTTCTCCGAGGCGGCCATCACGCGGTACAGACCCGATTCAGCCAACGTGGAGGCCTGGGCCAGATCCTCGATCACCTCGTCACGACTGACGTCGAGGACGAACACATGCACACTCTCGTACAGCTCCAGCGCGCGCAGCATGCGATCCAGCCCGCGCCATGCGGCCTCGACGCCTTGGAAGCCGGGATCATGGAGGACGGCGCGCATCAGCTCGCCGGTCATGCCGTCCAACTTGGCCAGCAGCTCGGCCTGCCGCGGATCGGCCTGCTTCACCACCTGCGGCGCCACGATCTGGCGGATGAGGTTATCCACAACGCTGCCGGCATCACGGGCCGGCGTGGAGGTGTTGGGGCTCGACGGACGGCCCAGCAGGCGGGTCAGATCCGCATCGTGAGCGGAGATCTGCGTCGGTGCGGGACTCGGCGCGGCGGCTCCCAATAGCGCGGCCGCCACGGCCATGGTCTTGGGATCCAGGATCTGCTGGCGCAGCCTGCGCATGGGCGCGAAGAACTCCAGCCCGTCGAACAGATGATCGGGATGGAAGTCATCCATCGATTCAATGGGCACGCTGAAGGGCGCTTGCCCACCCAGCCGGACGTCAATGCGTGGCTGCACCTTGAGGAGCACGGACCCCAGGCTGTCCATGTCCACGCGCAGGGGGCGCAAGCCGGCCAGGGGACGAATCTCACCGCGGCTGGCGTGGCCGCCCAGATCGCCCAAGACCAGCATGCGTAGGGGCTGGTCCGCGGCGGGAGAGGGCGGGCCCTTCTGGGGCTTGCCGAACGTGAAATTCATCTCCATTCCACCGCGCGCGCTTGAGGCCATGGTGTGACCCTACCCACTGTCCGAGGGGCACTCAAGCTTTCCGCTTGCCGCTCGCCAGCAGATCGAGGGGCAGAACGCCGCCTCGCGGACTGGCAGCTTCCGTCGACAAACAAGCAACGCCATCACGTTCGCGCGTTTCGAGCGGATGCCGGGGGGCGCCGCCGACAGCGAGTGCGCTGCGATCGGACCGGGAGTGTGCATGAACCACCAGGATGCGCGGTGCGCGTCCGACGAATAGACGGCCGCGGTGAACGCGGGGGCCACGCTGCCGACTGCCTCGGCTCTTTCGGGAAAACGGCTGGTGGTGGTTCGAGGGAGCGTGACGGGCGGGACCGCGTGGGACTTTTCTCGTCTGGGGCAAGTGTCGATGGTCGGGCAGGGAAGTGGCGCAACCGTGAAAGGGAGCGCCGTTTCGAACGCCCTGGTCGGCATCGGTGGTGAGCTCTTCATCCGCAACGTGACCTTCAGCGGAGCGTCCGGCGGGAACGGGATTTCGGTAGGCGCGGGCAAGCTGGCGCTTGATCACGTCACCACGACGGGCAACCAGATCGGACTCTGAAGATGCTTTCTCCACGTCTGAATCGGCGTCTCCGGCCGCGGTCCTGCGCCCGGGTGAGCGTCCGTGCTAACTTGCCGCCGCTCCGGCGTAGCCGCTACGCTGGGCGCGATTGAAGACCATGCGTGCGCGACAGACCAGGGCAAGCATTGCGGGCGGAATCGCCCTGCTCCCTGTTGCGGGGCACGGCTGCAAAGAGCAGCCCGCGCATTGCCCGCGGCCACTTGCTCGTCGGAGGTGGGGGCGTGCGCGCCTGTGCAAGCGGGGCGAGTACAGTGGCTCGTGGGCGAGGGTCGACAGGGAGCTCACGCAGCTTCTGGGACCTGATTGGCGGGCCCGAGGCACGGCGGGGGCGGCGTGACCATCGCGGCCAAGCATATGGACCCGCTGGTCGGGTTGGACACGCACATCATCCTGATCCCGTCGCCCGCCGGTCCCATTCCCACGCCCATTCCGCATCCCTACGTGGGCATGGTGTTGGACCCCATGGACTACGTGCCGGTGCTCGGGGCCACCGTGTACATCAACGGTCTGCCTCGGGGCACCGCGGGCAGCAACGGCCTGGCCCTGCCCCCGCACATCCCCATGGGCGGTCCGTTTGCCAAGCCGCCGAGCAACGAGAGCGAGATCTTCATGGGCAGCGCCACGGTGGTGGTGGATGGCAGCCCGCAGTCGTTTCTGGCCCTGCCGGTGCTGAGTTGCCAGGACATCGGCATGCCCGCCCCGCCGCGCATGAAGAAGAAGGCGGTGGCCAAGTCGCTCATGCTGCCGACGACGGTGGTGCTGTCGGTGCCCATGGGGCCCATCGTGATGATCGGCGGACCGCCCACCATCGACATGATGGCCATGGCCATGAAGGCCACGCTGGGCGGGCTGAAGAAGCTGCGCAAGCTGGCCAAGAAGTCGAAGAAGGTCAAGGCGCTGTCCAAGAAGATTCACAAGGCCGCGGACAAGCTGGCCGACAAGCTTCATCTGGGAGACGGTGCCCGCAACCTCGTGCACAAGGCCATCTGCACGGTGACCGGTCACCCCGTGGACGTGGCCACGGGCAAGGTCTTCACCGAGATGACCGACTTCGAGATCCCGGGGCCGCTGCCGCTCGTGTGGGAGCGCACCTGGTACAGCACGTCCGCCTACCGCGGCCCGCTCGGGCACGGGTGGCACCACGCCCTGGACGCAAGCCTGCACGTCACCGACGAGGTCCTGCTCCTGCGCACGCCCGACGGTCGCCACCTGCCGTTCCCGGTGGTCGGCGAGGGCGAGGAGCACTTCGACCGCAAGGAGAAGCTGACCCTCCAAAAGGTGGGCAACGAATACCGCGTGCGCGGCAGCGACGGACTCACGCAGGTCTTCGCCGGCTCGGGCGAGCTGCGCCGCCTGGTCCGGCTGGAAGACAGCGTCGGCAACCGCATCGCGCTGGCCTACGACAGCCTCGGGCGCCTGGGCACCATCGTCGATTCGGGCGGGCGCGAGCTCGTTTTGCACTACAGCCGCGACGGCCTGCTGACCCACATCGAGGGCCCCCACCCTGAGCAAGCCGGGCGCATGCTCCTGGCTCGCTACGAATACGACGAGCGCGGCAACCTGGTCTTCTCCTACGACGCCCTCGGGCAGCAGATGCGCTACGAGTACCGCGAGCATCTGCTCACCCGCGAGACCAACCGCAACGGCCTGTCCTTCTACTTCGAATACGACGGCACCGACGACAAGGCCCGCTCCCTGCACACCTGGGGCGACGGCGGCATCTACGACCACAAGCTCGCCTACCGCGCCGGCGTGACCGAGGTGGTGAATTCCCTGGGCCACAAGACCACCTACCACCACCGCGACGGCCTGGTGTGGAAGACCATCGACGCCCTGGGCGCCATCACGCTCTGCGAGCGCAACGAGTGGAACGAGGTCATCAAGGAGACCGACGCCCTCGGCCAGGTCACCGAGTCGGTGCGCGACGAGCGCGGCAACCTCGTCGAGGAGAAGTCGCCCGACGGCGCCGTCGTGAAGCTGACCTACGACGCGCACGATCGCCCGGTGGCGCTGCTCGGCCCCGCGGGTGGCGAGTGGAAGTGGATCTACGACGAGGCGGGACGGTTGCTGGAGAGGACCGACGCCCTCGGGCAGCGCACGGCCTTCCAATGGAATGGCCCGCGCCTCGTTGGCGTCACCGATCCCTCAGGCCACGGGACCCTGCTGGACTACGACGCGGCCGGGAACCTCTCCGCCATGCAGACGCCCGACGCCGCGCAAAGCCGCTGGGTCTACGACCGGCTCGGGCGCTGCGTGCGCGTCCATGATCCCGCGGGCAACGTCGAGG
>JAEXQJ010000061.1 GCA_023438785.1 Pseudomonadota bacterium | reverse complement strand
CGCTCTGACACCAGCCCCGATCAGGGCCCCGACCGCTCGGAACGCGACGTGGGGCCCGGCGCGACGGACACCGCCCCTGATTCAGCGAACCGCGAAACCTCGCCCCGGCCCGACGGCGGGACGGTCGCGGACGCGGCCCGGCGCACGGACAGTACACCCGACGGGCAGCCGGCTCGTGATTCGGCCAGCAACGAGGCGTCCAGGCCCGAGGTGGGCCCGCCCGACGGCCCGCGTATGGACGGCGGCCCCCTGCCCTTTCTGCTGGGGGCGGACGTCTCCAGCATGCAGGAGCAGCTCGCGGAAGGCGCGCGCTACGCGGACACGGACGGCAGGGAAATGGGCCTTCTGCAGATCCTCAAGGGGCACGGCCTCAACGCCATTCGCGTTCGCACCTTCGTGGATCCCTCGGCGCCCTACGGCTATGCCCCCGGCGCCGGCAACGCGTGCAGCAAGCCGGAGCCCTACGGCGACAAGAAGCACGTCGTGGAGATGGCCAAGCAGATCAAGGCCGCGGGCATGTACTTCCTGCTCGACTTCCACTACAGCGACACCTGGGCCGACCCGCGCAAGCAGATCGTGCCGCGCCCCTGGCGGAGCGCCGCCAATCTCAACGACATGGCTGCCCTGCTCAAGGCCTACACCAAGGACGTCTTGGCCGCCCTGGTGGCGGCGGGGGCGAGCCCCGATCTGGTCCAGGTGGGCAACGAGATCACGCCCGGCCTCTGCATGCACGTCCCCAACGCCAACACGGACTGCTGGGGCAGCAACGTCTCCAACAACCCCGTGAGCGGCAGCGATTCGAATTGGAGCAACACGGCCACGCTTCTCAAGGCTGGTGTCGCGGGCGTGCGTGAGACCGACGCGCGCATCAAAATCGTCTTGCACATCGAGAGCACGGGCAAGTTGGACACCACCCGCTGGTGGGTATCCAACGCCGTTTCGCACGGGATCGACTTCGACGTCCTGGGGCTGTCCTGCTACACCGCCTTTCAGGACAAGCCCACGGTGTGGAAGACCACCATCGAGACCATGGCCAAGGAGTACCCCAAGCTCTCCTTCGCCATCGTTGAGTACAACGGTGAGCGCAGCGCGGCCAACCAGATCCTTCAGGACCTGCCCGAGCGGCGCGGAATCGGCACCTTCGTTTGGGAGCCCACCCAGAGCGGTGATTGGGGCCCTGCCATTTTCACCTACGCCAACGGGGTCTATCAGGCGCAAGCCGCACCCTTCGCAGAATACGAACGCATCGCCCGCGACCTGGGCCTGTCCTCGGCCGGCGCATCTCGCTGAGGCGAGAGCGGATCATCCCACGCCTCGAAGGGGTGTCTTTCCGACGAGTGGGAGTCTCGTCCGTCATGGCTTCGTGCTGCCGAGCAGCCATGCGCGCAGCAGTTCGGCCACGCCCCAGGCTTGCGCCACGCACCCCCGCGCCAGGAACGGCGGGTCCGCGTCGAAGACCTCGCTGACCGAGCCGATGCAGCAGTCGCCCAGGTGGTCGCACAACCGGTGCAGGAATCCGCGCACCTTCTCCCGATCGCCGGTGTGCACTTTCAACCACGCATCCACGAAGGGGCCGATGAGCCAACTCCACACCGTCCCTTGGTGATAGGCCGCATCACGCGTGCGCAGATCGCCGTGGTAGGTGGGCTTGAAATCGGGGTGGTCGGGGGCGAGCGAGCGCAGGCCGTAGGGTGTGAGCAGGCGTTGGCTCACCCGTTCGAGCACCGCCGCCCAGCGCGCCTGGATGAGCACCGGATTCGGCAGCGAAATGGCGAGAAGCTGATTGGGCCGGAAGGCCGTCTCGCGCATCCCCGACGACGAATCGATGACGTCGTACAGGTAGCCGCCCGACTCGTACCAGAACGCCTCGTTGAAAGAGCTGTGTACCCGCGCGGCCAGCTCCACGTAGCGGGCAGCGGATTCAGCGCCCCGTTCCTGAGCCATCCAGCGGCCCATCAGAACCAGGGCGTTGTACCAAAGCGCATTAATCTCCACGGCCTTGCCTCGCCGTGGCGTGACGATCCAATCGTCACATTTGGCATCCATCCATGTCAGCGCATAGCCCTCCTGGCCTTGGCTCAGCAACCCGTCCTCCGGATCCACGCGGATCCCGAAGCGCGTGCCACGCAGGTGCGCCTCCAGAATGGCCTCCAGGGTGGGCAGCAGCAAACGCAGGGTGCCTCGATCATCCGTGTAGTGCAGATAGCGATCCAGGGCGTGGAAGTACCACAGGGTGGCGTCCGCGGTGTTGTACAAGGCCTCGCGCGCGCCGTCGGGGAAGAGATTGGGAATGAGCCCGTCGCGCACGTAGTGGGCGAACGTATTGAGGATCCAGCGCGCCTCCTGATGACGGTTGGTGCACAAGGTGAGGCCCTCGAGGCTGATCATGGCGTCGCGGCCCCAGTCGGTGAACCAGTGATAACCGGCGATGATCGAGCGCAGCTCCTCGCCCTCCGCGCGCGCCCGCGTGGCGTCTTCCACGCGCCCGGTGGGGCTGATCAAAAACTGATCCGCGGCCAACACCAATTCCGAGGCGGTGGGATCGGTCGCCGCCTCCTCGCGCAGATTGACCAGGCGCCAGCGTCGCTCCAGCTCGTAACGATGCGCCGTCGACGGCTCCATGGCGGCCATGGTCTCCCAGGGCTCGGTGGAGGCGACCAGGGCGGCGGGCTCATCGAGCCCGATCAGCATGCGGAAGTAGCCGTGACTCGATAGCTCGCCCCGCGCTTCGTAGCCGCGGTCGGCCTCGCGGCGGTAGGCGATCCGATCCTGGCGAATCGGTTCGAAGACGAAGCTCGTGCCCCGCCCCACCACGCGGACACGCAGGGGCGGAATGTGCGTGGGACCACGCAACTCGAAACGGTCCTCGGTCAGGCTGACCGTGTAGGGCGCCGACATCTCGTCGACCCGCGCGTGATGTGGCCGGAAGTGCACCGCGGGCCGCAGCGACAGGCGCAGCGTGCCCTCGCCCTCGCGCATGCGGTACATGACGTAGACCGTGTTCTGCATGTGACCGAGGAAGAGGCGCTTCTCGATCACGTAGCGCCCTACCTGGAAGATCCACACCGGCAGGCCCATCTCCAGGCGGAACTCGAGCAAATGCTCGGCCCCGAACAGCGCCAGCCGCTCCTCGCGCTCCTCGGCCCCCAACCGCACGATGCTGCCATCGGGCAAGCGAAGCTGCTCGGACAGGTGGTCGAACATCATGGTTCGGCCGAGCGGCGTGGGGAGGGCCGCGATGAGCAGGCCGTGGTAGCGCCGCGTGACCGCACCGGCGATGGTGCCGGAGGCGTAGCCACCCAGGGCATTGGTGACCAGCCACTCCCGGTCGATGAGCGCCTCGTGCGACGCAGCCTCACCTCGCCGCCAGGCGATGCGCGTGATGGGCTCCATGTCAGGTCTCCGCCTGGACGTGTGCACGCCGCTGGCCCAGTACGCTCGCCATGTCCCGCGCGGCCGGCGACGCCTGCAGGGCCTCGATCGACTCGGGCAGGGCCAGCGACCAATTGGGCCAATCGGCGCGCGCCCCGGGAATATTGGGACGCTCGTGGACGGCCAGCACGTCTTCCAATTGGGCCAGGACCACCGCACAGGGTGACTGCGCCAACACACGGTAGATCTCGGAAATGACCTGCGTGGACGGGGCACTCGCAGGAAGGCCGGTGAACTTGCTCAAGCGCCGGCGCACCTCTCCCTCGGCGTGGCTGTTGGCGTGCACACCGGCGCGGCGACAATCCTCCAGATCGAGACCGGTCCACAGCCCGGCCAAGGTCGGCAGATCATGGCTAGAGGCGGCGGCCACCGCCTTGTGGGGATAGTGCGACGGCCGCTCCGCTTCGAAGAACATGAGCTTGTACGACAGCATGTGCGTCTGCGCCATCTTGTGGCGGACGCGCGGGTGGACCGTGCCCAGGTCCTCGCCCACCACCAAGGCCCGCGCCCGTTCGCTCTCGATGCACACGATGGCCAGCAGCTCCTCGGCCCGATACTGAACGTAGGCCCCCTCGCGCGCGCTCAGGCCCGCGGGCAGCCAGAACAGCTCGAACAGTCCCATGACATGGTCGATGCGCAGTCCGCCCGCGTGGCGAAATGACGCCCGCAGCGTTTCGATGAACGGCCGGTAGTGCGCGGCCCGCAGACAATGGGGCACGAAGGGAGTGACCCCCCAGTCCTGCCCGTCGGGGCTGAAGTAGTCGGGCGGTGCCCCCACGCGCGCGCCCTGAGCCAGGCAGTCCTGCCACTGCCAGCCATCCGGCCCCGCGATGTCGATGCCCACCGGCAGATCCAGCAGCACGGGCAACTCGGTGCAGGCGCGGCGCAACTGCTCGTCGAGCAGCCACTGCAACCAGGCATGAAAACGCACGCGCGGCTGGTTGTCCCGGACAAAGGCCTGCACGCCGGCCGCATCGGGGCGCTCGTACCCCGCCGGCCAGACACGCCAGTCCTGTCCGAACTTCTCGGCCAGCGCGCAATAGGCGCCGAAGACGCTCAGGGCCTGGCCCTGTTCGCCCCAGAAGCGCTCTAGCTCGGGCACCTCACCCAACTGGGCCCAGATACCGTTCAACGCCCGCATCTTGAGCGAAAACACGGCATCGCGATCGATATGCCTGTCCGCATTGAGGGCGCGCCCCAACTCGTCCAGGCGGGTCAACTCTGGGCCCAGTCGCTCCGCTCCCGGCACCTCGGCCACCCGGATGTAGAGCGGGTTGCGAAAGCGTCGGCTGGCCGGGTAGTAGGGGCTGGCCTGCTGCGGTTGCACCGGCGCGGTCGCTCCGATGGGATTGGTGAGCAGGACGCCCGCGCCCAGATGGCGCGACCAGGCGGCCAGGCTGCGCAGGTCACCCAGATCGCCCATGCCCCAGCTCTCCGCCGAGCGGCACGCATAGAGCTGCAGAGCCCAGCCCCACACGTGCAGCGGATCCGGCAGGTAGCAAGTCGGCGGCGCCACGATGAGCAAGAGCGGCGCTTGACCACTGAGCGGCTGCAGCTCGTGGTAGCCCACCGGCAAATCCCCGGGAATGGCCTCGCACACGCCCAGATCGGTGCCGTCCTCCAACCGAATCACCGCGGGCTCGGCCAACGGGCGTGTCTGCCCCACCCAAGCCAGACGGACCGCATCGGGCGGCGCCGGGGCCTCCGGTCCCACGCCCATGGCCCGCTGCAGTTCGGCCCGCGTGGTCGGGCTCGTCACGTGGCGTTGCTCGGCCACGTCCCAGTACTCATCCGCTATGCCCCAGCGATCCGCTCTGATCTCGCCTGGCTCAACCATCGCCGTCCTATCTTTCAGGTTCGAGCAGCACGGCCGTGCGCCCGGGCAGGCTCCAGCGTCCCGCCCCATCTTCCGGCGACACGACACCGGAGCCCCCGTAGCACACCTGCTCGCTCGACCAACGCACGCGCCAATGCCGGCCCTCGGGGGGCGCGAGCAGCGGCTCCGCCACCGGTGCTACCCGCGTCTCCACGCCCAGGTTGCACAGCAACAGCCGGTCGTCGCCGCCCGGACCGAAGTAGCGCAGCACCCAAGCGGCATCCGTCAACGCGGTGCCCTCGAAGGTTTGTCCGCCCTGCTGGGGCGAGGACAGGACGCTGTCCGTCCGGCGCAGTTCCAAGAGATCGCGGTGCAGCGCCACGACGCGCGCGTGGGCCGGCTCGTCGCGCTCCGGCCACGATAGACGGCACGCCTCGAAGGTGCGCGGATCCCCCGGATCGGGCAACACGGCCGCCGGATCGCGCAAGCTGGGGAACTGGTGCAAGAACTCCCTGCGTCCCGTGCGCACCTTCTCTGCCAAACCGCCCCTGTGGTCGGCGAAGTACAAGAACGGCGCGCTCGCATTCCACTCCTGCCCCTGGAAGAGCATGGGTGTCCATGGCCCGAGGAGCAGGTAGGCCGTCATCACCCGATGGGCCGCAGGGGAGCTGCGCTGCCACACCCGCAATCCCCATAGTGAATTCGCCACCTGATCGTGGTTCTCCAGATAGTTGATCAGCATCCAGGCCGGCGAGTTGCGCAGGCTGTGTCCGCGGCGTTTCTTCTGCCAGCCGTAGAGTTGCCCTTGGT
>JAEXQJ010000007.1 GCA_023438785.1 Pseudomonadota bacterium | reverse complement strand
CCCGTTCCCGCAGCACCGGCTGCCCCGCCCGTGCCGCCAGCACCACCCGCGCCGCCGGCACCGCCCGCTTGGCCGTCACCGAAGTCTTTGTCGAACGCCACGCCGTCGAACGGCACCACGATGACTTTGGTGCCGTGATTGGTGCCGGGCAGTACCTGGTTGTCCTTGTCGACATCGGATACGGCCCAAGTGATATGGGTCGGGTGGCCGTCCTGCAACACGACGCCCGGTCGCTCCATTTTGTACCATTGGTTGCAGGTCGTGCTCCCCTCGTAACAGAAGATCTTCTTGTATTCCCGCGGCGACCAAGCGTACCCGTTGTCCTTCCAATCGTTGATTCCGTCGGGCGAATACACGTGCCAGCCAACACGATCTCCGGAACCTGAATAGATGATGTGATAGGTGCCGCCGCTGCGCCAAATGTGCGGATCCTCTTGCCACTCGAACTTGGGATTGGTTACGCCTGGTATGGACGTCCGCTTCGGGTAGACGGTGTCACCATTGGCCGTGGCGTAGGAACACTTGGGCTTCTGCTTCACGTATTCGCCACACAGCGTGCTCGAAATCGCGATGTTTCCGTTGCGCTCCGTGATCTGGAATTTGCCATCGTGGCGCGGGAAGAGGCTGACGTTGGAGGCACCGACCCCGCTCTTGGGTTGGCAAGCCGTCCATGGACCATCGAGAGAGCTCGAGTTGTAGATCGTGAAGGGAACGGTCTCGCTGACGACGACCACGTAAGTTCCGTCCGGCAGCTCGGCCGCGGAGACGTTGTGCCCTTTGTGCGAGCCGTTGTTGGTGTACACGTAGTCTTTTCGCGTGTAGGGCCCAAGCACGTTGGTCTCGCTGATGGCATGATAGGCGTCCGAGCCAAACCAGCCCGTGCCGAAATTCGTATTCGCCAAGAACGTGCTCATGAACATGTGGTACTTGCCGTCCTTGGCCCTAATGATCTGGCCGTCCCAGTAATAGTATTCCGGGTGAACGCCCTTGCCTTTGACGCTCTCGATGCCGTTGGACAGATCGCGCGGCACCACGCCGGGCTCTCCCCAGGTGGCATCGCTGAGCGGCTCGACCGGGGGCATCGGTTTGATGTAGTCCATGAACGGCTTGGCCTGTGCGGCCGACGAGACGGCCACCCCGGCGCCGGCGAGCAAGCAGGCCACAGCGACCCGAGGACGCTGGAGCCGGGCGCGCGCGGTGACGCGAGCATCGGAGGGTGCGGGGCCGGAGGTGACGGATGCGGCGGAGCGTGGAGGACAGCGCATACCTAAAACTGTCGCCGGCCGGACGGCGTTGTCACGACATCCGTGCTGTCTATTTGTGCGCCCGCGGGTCGATTTGGCCGTCATCTCAGGCTGGATTCACCCGCGACCAGACGGGTCGGAGCTGGGAGCGACGACGTAACCTCCGCCCTATCTGGGCGATCCTTCGTGGTCGACAGCGTCGGCCGAGCACGGAACTCGCCGTTTTCGGTCCGCTTCCGTGATCTTGCCTCGACGCCGACCGTGCGGGCCACGGGAAGGGGCGGCAGCAGCGGCTCTCATTCCGAAGGGCTCGTTGGGCTGCGACGTCACGTTGGCCTCGCCACTGGGCGGTTGCGTCATCGTCGCCGACCGGCTGCTGCCGTCTTGGGCCTGCGGGTATGCGGGTATGCGGGTGGCCCGTCGCCGCAGCCGCAGCGCACGCGTCATCAACGTCGTGTTCTCTCGCTAGGTCGGTTGCGGTCGTGTCCGCGCCTCCCGTAGCGCGGACACGCTGTGCGGATCACGCCCGCACCGAGCATGGCTCCCGGACCTTGGATGCGGAGGCGCTAGAACTGGCTAAGGAACGGCCAGACCTCGGTGGGCATCCAGGACGTGCTCTTTCCGGCATCGTTTGGCGAAGCCGTGTGGCCTGCATCAAAGGAGCACCAGCGAACTGGATGTCCTGCCGAACACCCCGTGTAGTCGTAGCACGCGTGCCCTCCCGTGGGGGCCTTGGCGAAGGTTTGGATGGTGCACCCGTCCCACTTGGCGAACTGATCAGATTGGGAAGCTTGGGAAAAGCCGTTCTCTTGGGTGCCCATCGAGCCGAAGTACGCGACCGGGTCACACTTGCTGGGGTTGGTTACGCCGCCCCCGGAGTGGCCAACCGCGGCGCGGATCACACCGGGATGCGCGCAGGCCAGCGACCACGTCATGGCCGCACCTTGGCTGAACCCCTCCATGGTGACCCGGGACGTGTCCATGCATAGATCGTCTTCCACCGCCTTGAGAACGGCGTCGAAGTAGGCGAGGTTATCCCCGGTTCTCCAGTCCTTGTTGATGGCGGAGAGCGCGATGAAGATCGTTGTGTTGTTGGAGAGACTCCACAGGCCGAAGTAGTTCCCCGCGGTTTCCGCATAGGTTCCACCGTATCCGTGCAAGGTGAAATGGAGCCGGTACGGATGGCTGTTGTCGTAGTTGTCGGGCCAGCGGATGACGAACTCCCGGTTCGTGCCGGCCACTGAAAGCGTGTTGGGTGTGAAGTTCGAGCCGCCGCTCTTCTTGAGGGTCGGCGTCTTGCCGCAGCCGGCGCTCGACACCGCGGCCCCCGAGCCACCAGCCCCGCCGGCACCCGAATCCACGCCACCGTCTCGCCCCGCACTGCCGCCCGTGCTGGTTGTTCCACCCGTGCTGCCACCTGTGCTGCCCCCGGTGCTGGTGCTGCCCCCCGAAGCGCTGCCGCCCGCGCCCGCCTTCCCCCCCGTGCCGGCGC
>JAEXQJ010000411.1 GCA_023438785.1 Pseudomonadota bacterium | reverse complement strand
CGGCTCCGCCGGTGGCCCCGGCTCCGCCCGTGGCTGCGGCTCCGCCCGTGGCACCGGCTCCGCCGGTGTGCGACGGAATGAAGCCCGTATCGACAACCGACGCGACATCCGGCGCCGCCCCCGCATCGATGATCGGGGTGCTGTCTTCGGGGCGGTCCGCGGGGCCGCTCCCCGCGTCGCTGGCGACCAGGGTATCGGGCATGGCGTCCGCGCGGGTGTCATTCGCGTCCGCGCCGGCGTCGCGGCTGTCGGCCGAGGCGCACTGGGTGTCGCACAGGGTGGTGTCGGCCGGGGCGGGCGTGAGCGTGGCGCTCAAGTTCGAGGCGGGCCCCATGCTGCTGCCGGATACGGAGTAGGTCAAGGGCGAGCCGGTCGGGACGTGGCAGTCACACCGATAGTAGTAGGTCATGGTCTGCACGCCGCTGCCGGTATCGGCGCTGTAGGTCTCACCGGTGGTGAACCAATCCGATTGGCTCGTGCCGTAAATCGTCTCCAGGTAAGGCTTGCTCGCCCCGTAGTTGCTGACGTAGCGGATCCGGACGTGGGTATTTCCCGTAACCTCGGCCGAGAGCTTCTGCACGATCATGAGGGGATTGGCGAGGCCCGTGGCGGGGACGAGGGACAGGGCGAAGGCGAGTAGGCACGTTTTCTTCATAGGACCTCCCATGTATGGCGAGCACGGAGACACTCGGTGTTGGACGGCGAGAGGGTGTGGGCTCAACCCGCCGCCCAACACCGACCCAGGACACGACGGTGTTCGGACATTTCGATCGCGGTCTAGCGTGGCAAGAGGGTGAAAGCGGCCCCAAATCGGGGCTTCAGAACCGGAATGCGAAGACTATGCCAGCGAGAGAGCACGCTTCGCCATGCTCGGTTCAGGATCGTGCGGACCAACTCGGAATGACGCGGTTTCCCCATTTCTGGTTATCATGCGGGGCAAATGGGCAGATGGTTGATTCTGGTGGTGGCGCTGCTGGGCTCTTGCGGTGGGGACGGGCCGGGCGGCGCCGGGCCCAACACGGGCAACGCGGGGAACAGGGGCGGAACCGGGAAGGTCGACGCGGCTTGGGCCCCCGTTGATGCCGGGCCTGGCGACGCGGGGGCTGACTCGTGGACGGTCTTCATTTACGGATCGGGGGACAACAACTTGTCCGCTGGGCTATTCCGGGATTTGGCCGAGATGGTGTCGGCCGACCTGGGGAGCAGCGTGAGACTGGTCGTGATGGCCGACTGGGACAGCACGCGGACCATCCCCGGCACGAAGGAGCGCTTCCCGAGTGGATATTTCGTCTATCTCCTTGAGGGCTCCGAGCCCACCCTGGAAGTCGTGGATTCGGGCGCGGAGCTGTCGCTCGACGATCCAGCCGTGCTGAGCGCTGGCGCCGCCTTCGCCTTCACCCGGTATCCGGCAGCCCACCACGGCGTCATCCTTTGGGACCACGGTGGCGCGTGGAGCGGAGGTTTCGGCCTGGACACCCAGAACGGGACCACCGGCGGTTCATCCATGTCGGCCGAGACTCTCGCGGCGGCTCTCAATGCCGGCCTGCGAACGGCGGGCCTTTCTGGGGAGCGGCCGCTCGACTTCGTCTCGTTCGACGCCTGCCTGATGGCCGGGGCGGAGACGATCGCGGCGTTCAGCTCCCTGGCCAAAACCTTCATCGGCAACGCCGAGATCGATTATGGCGACGGTTGGGACTACGCGGCCACGTTCACCTGGCTCGCCCAGCATTCCGGCGCCACGGCGCTGGAGCTCGCCGCCCAAGAGGTCGCCATTTGGGATGCTCATCACGCCGCGGCCGGGGTGAACGATGCGCTCCTGCGCTCACACGTGGCGCTCGATCTTTCGAAGTACCCGGCGTTCGCCCAGGCCAGCAAGGCTTTCGCGGACGCGGTCGCGGCGGGGCATGCAGCCGATTTCTCCAAGGCCGCGTACCGCAGCATGCCCGGATATGCCAAGAACGTCGCATCGCAGTCGACGACCACGCTGCGCGATCTGGGACAGATCGCACGCTCGGCAGCAGGCAGCGGGCTTGACGCCGCGGCGGCCGGGGTCAGCGCGGCCGTGAAGGGCATGCGCCTGGGGATGAGCCCGGGCGATTATCGGACCGGACAAGACGGGGTGAACGTCGAGGCCAACCCGGCCCGGGACCTGGACCCCGCACGGCTCGCGCGGTACGGAGGCATCGCTGCCTCGTGGGAGGCTGCCACGGGTTGGGGCGCGGCCCTCGCGGCCGTCGTCGCCAGCGCGGACACGCTTGCGCCGACGGTCACTGGAACGGCAACCGTTCCCGCGTCACCCGGCCCAACTGCACCGCCGCGGGTTGATTTCCAGGTCGGGGATCCTGACGTGATGTTCGCGGAGGTGAGCCTGGCTCACCAGCACCCGCAGCATGCCAACGTCGTTCTGCTCGACGGCTACCTGAACGCCGCGTTCATCGACCCTGGCCGGTACACATTCAACTGGACGGGAGCGCAGTGGTCGCTGCTGGCCACGCCCGCGAACGTCCTGGTGAGCATGGAGCCGTGGACCTCGGCGGTGGCTTCGGATGGCAGCATCGCTCTTCCCATCTTCGCGGTGCGAGGACACATGGAGTTCTCATCTGGTGAGAACCTGGCCTGTGCGCTCCTGGTCGATGCGGAGACCCTGCAGGCCCCGGCGGCGGTGTTCGAGCTGAGCGGCGCGAGCAACCTGATCCCGCTCTCGGACTTCTACGACATCGATCCCAACGTGCTCTTCGTCCCCGAGATGACGGCCATCGATGCGGCCTCCGGGAAGGTTTCGGATTGGTCCGGCGAGCTCGGGGTTCACATACCCCAAAGCGGGATCCTTCAGATCCAAGCCACGCCGGCCCCCGCCGGCACGTACGTCATCCTGGTGTCCGCCTATGATCACTGGGCCAATGAAGCTCTCGCTTCCTTCGCGCTCACCCTGAGCGCGCCGGTTCCCCGTTGACGTCCCGGCGGCTCATTTCGTTCGGTTTCGCCCTCGGCGTGCCCCTCGCCCTTCTGGGTGTCGCGCTCGGATGGCGGGCAGCCTCCGGCACACGTGCGACGCGTATCGAGAGCCGCGCGCTCGACGCGACGGCGAGCCGCGTCCGGGAGGCGAAGGTGCCGTCCAGGTTCGCGCAGCCGCCCAGCGATGCAGGGGCACAATGGGATCGCGCTCCCGGCGCGCACGAGGCCCGGCGGTCCGCGTCCACGGCAGCCCTGCAAGCCGCGGTCAGGCGCGTGCAGCCCGCGCAGGCCAGGCTGTTCGCCGCCTTCGAGCGCGCCGGGATGCGGGCGCCCGACGAAGCAGACGTCTTGCTGCAGATGGAGGCCGGGGGGAGCCCTGCAGACGAGATGGTCGCCTTCGTTCGCCTGCGTTTTCCGCGAGATGCCCGCACTCGCCTGGTCGCCGTGGACTGGATTGCCTCGGTCCGCCCTGAGGCCCGAGCGGGGCGCTCCGACACCATGCGACGACTCGGCAGGGGCACCCCCGCCAACCCCATGGGCACGCTCAAGAAGACGGGCGACTAGCTCCGCGACTCGTCAGGCTCGACCGCGGCTGTGGCCGGTGGTGATGCCGCCGGCGATGAGGTGCGCCACGCGCAGCGGTTCGGGCAGGACGCCGTGCAAGGTGGTGGCTCGCAGAAGGGTTCGCGCCTGCTCCAGTGACAGCCCGGCCCGCTGCACGTAGAGGTTGTCCAGGGCTTCCATGGGGCCCGCCCGCTCGATGAGGCGCCACTTGGCCTCCGCGCCGCGCACGTGGAAGAGGGCCAGGCGAAGCTTGGCCATGCGCGGTTGGCGCCGTGCCACCACGAGGACGGGGCGCTCCAGCGCGTGTGCCAGGCGGTGGATGTCGACCACATTGAAGCCCGCGACCGCGATTCCGCCCAGCACGACGGCGCGCACGTGACGATCGAATTGCGACCCACGTATCAGCTCGATCATGCGATCCGTGGCGTTGCGGCCGTCACGCCGCACCCGCCCTGCCACCACGCCGTCGAGCCGCGTGCGCGCGAAGACCGCCCCCACCAACAACACGTCCCGCGCCGGCCCTCTCTTCTCGAAGGGCCCATCATCGAAGCCGATGACGTTGCTCAGGGCGGGCATGGCGCCCTTCAAATCACAGGACGATACGCTCGGCCTTCTCGGCCATCTCCGCGGCTTCCTTGTTCACGTCCAACCGCGCCTCGGCCTTCTCGATATCCGAAAGGCGAGACGCGGTGGCCGGGTGGGCGGGCACGAAGAGCGAGCAGCAATCCTCGTAGGGCAGGGCCGAGGTTTCGTAGGTGCCGATGCGGCGGGCCAGCGCCGTGGTCTCTACCTTGTCGTAGGTGACCAGCGGACGCAGCACCAGGCGGCGCGCCGCTGCCTCGATGTTGGTCATGTTGGTCAGGGTCTGGCTGGCCACCTGGCCCAGGTTTTCGCCCGTCACGATGGCGTTGCAGGCCGCGCGATCGCACAGGAGATCGGCCACGCGCACCATCATGCGGCGATAGAGCACCACGGCCAGATCAGCGGGCCCCGCCTCGCGCAGCCGTTTCTGGGTCTCGGTGAAGTGGGCCACCCACAGCGTGGTCACGGCGCCCCAGCGGGCCAGGGTGCGCGCGATGGTCACCACCTTGTCCTTGGATTTCTCGCCGGTGAACGGCGGCGAGTGGAAGGTCAGCGCCTCCTGCGCCAGGCCGCGTTTGGCGGCCAGCCAGCCCGCCACCGGCGAATCGATCCCGCCCGACAGCAGCAGCATGGCCCGTCCCGAGACGCCCACCGGCAGACCACCCGGTGCAGGTCGGCGCTCGGCAAAGACGAAGGCCGCCTGCGTGGCCACCTCGATGCCCACGGTCAGCGTGGGATTGTGCACGTCCACCGGGAGGCCGGTGGCCGCGCAGACCGCGTCGCCCGCCCGACAGGCGATGTCGTACGACTTGTACGGGAACAGCTTGTCCGAGCGGTGGGGATCGATCTTGAAGCTGCGGCCCATCTCCGGGTGGCGGGCCAGGGTGGCCTTGGCCTCGTTCACGGCGGCGGCGCAGATCTTGTCGATGTCCGGCTCCACGGTTGCCGCCGGCGAGAAGGAAACCAGTCCGAAGACACGCTCCAGGCGGGCGCACACCTCCTCGCGGGCTTCGTCGGCCACGCGCACCACAATGCGACCATGGGGCACGGACACCTTCACCTCGGGCAGGTCACGCACGGCCGCGCGCACGTTGTCGGCCAGGCGGTCCAAGAAGATGTGGCGATTGCCGCCCTTGAGGAACAGCTCGCCGAAGCGGCACAACACGGTCATCATCGGCGTCTTCCTTTCAGCAGCGAGACCACGGACCCGACCTCGGGCACCGCACCCGTCAGGGCCGCGGCCGCAGCCTCGATTTCCTGTTCCGTCGTCAGACGAGACAGCGAGAAGCGCAACACGGCCTCGTTGTCGCCCACGCCGATGGCCGCCAGCACGTGACTGGGGCCGCGCGTGCGCGACGCACAGGCCGATCCCGCGGAGGCGTAGACCCCGCGCGCCTCCAGGGCATGGAGAAGCGGTTCGGCCGGCAGATCGGGCAGCCGCACGCTCGCGATGTGGGGCGCGCGCGGCGTGCCGGGCGGGACAGTGGGCCGCGCCTGGGGCAGCGCCGCGAAGATCGCCTCTTCCAAGCGATCGCGCAGGGCCGCGACCGCGCCCGCCCCGGCCGGGCGACACAAGAGCGCGGCTTGGCCCAGGCCGACCCACCCGGGCAGATTCTCGGTTCCCGAGCGCAGGCCATTCTCTTGGCGGCCGCCGTCCCACAGCGGCCCGATGCGTGCCCCACGCCGCAGCCACAGCGCGCCCGTGCCCTTGGGCCCGTGGACCTTGTGCCCCGAGAGGGCCAGTGAGTCCGCACCGAGCGCGCCCACGTCGAGGGGCACCAGGCCCGCCGCCTGGACCGCGTCCACGTGTAGATGCAAACGCCGCCCATCCGCGCGCAGGGCGCGGCTGATCTCGACCACGGGCTGCAGGGTGCCGAGCTCGTTGTTGACCAGCATGACAGCGGCCAACGCGGTCTCCGGCCGTGCCGCCCCCGCCATATCCTGGGCCGTGACCACGCCATTGCGCCCCGGGGCCACCAGCGTCACGTCCCAGCCCCGCTGGACCAACAAGTCCGCCGAACGCAGCACGGCCGGGTGCTCGATCGCGCTGACGATGGCGTGCCGCCCGCGCGCCACGCCCGCCGCACCCAGCAGGCCCAAGGCATTGGCCTCGGTGCCGCCGCTGGTAAAAACGATCTCCGACGCCTGGGCATGCAGCAACGCGGCCACCTGGGCGCGCGCCTCGTCCAAGGCCCGCGCCGCGGCCGCGCCCAGCCCGTGCGCCGACGACGGATTGGCGTAAAGGTCGGTACTGGCACGTGCCACGGCTGCCACCACCTCGGGGGCAGGAGGGGTCGATGCGGCGTTATCCAGATAGACCAGCATGGGCGGCGAGCAGACAATCATGGATTGCGGCCCACGGGAAGCCAGCCAGACGGTGGTAGACCCTGAGCATGGACCTGGGCCAGGGCACACTGGACGCTCAGCGGCCGCTGGGCGTGTACGTGCATTTTCCCTTCTGCCGTGCACGCTGCCCGTACTGCGACTTCGCGACGGCGGTGCGTGATCCCATTCCCCACGAGGCCTACGCGGACGCCATCACGCGCGAGTTGGAGGCCCGCCAGCCCTGGTTCGCGGGGGCCCGCCTCGCGTCCGTCTACTTCGGCGGGGGCACTCCGGGGCTGTGGCGGCCCGCTGCCCTGGGCCGGGTCCTGCAGGCGAGCCAGGGGCTCTTCCCGGCGGCCGAGCCCCTGGAAATCACGGTGGAATGCAACCCGGGTGAGATCGACGGCGCCCACCTGGGCGCTCTGCGCGCGGCGGGCGTCAACCGCCTGTCCTTCGGGGCCCAGGCCTTTCAGGACGATCTTTTGCGTCGGATTGGGCGCACCCACGGCGCCGCCGCGGTCGCACCCGCCTTGGCCCAGGCGCGCGCTGCCGGATTCGAGAACCTGTGCGCCGATCTGATGTTCGGCCTGCCTGGTCAGGACATGGAGATGTGGCGCCAGTCGTTGCACACGCTGGTCGACCTGGGCCCCGAGCACATCACGGCCTATGCGCTCACCGTCGAGCGCGGTACGCCCTTCGGCAGCCTGGAACGGGCCGGGCGGCTGGAACGCCCGGGTGAGGACGCGGTGGCCGCGATGTACAGCGCGTGCCATGAGGTGCTGACGGGCGCGGGCTACGAGCACTACGAGATCTCGTCCTATGCCCGCCCGGGCCGGCGCAGCGTGCACAACAGCCTGTACTGGACGGGCGGTGCGTACCTGGGCGTGGGCGCGGGGGCCTCGTCGTTTCGGCCGCTCGTCGACGGCAGCGGATGGCGCTTCACCAACCCGCGCGCCGTGGACACCTATTTGCGCTCGGCTGCCCAGCACGGCGGCAACCCGCGTCCGGCCCAGGTCGAAAACCGGTCGCCCGCCGACCTGGAAAACGAGGCCCTGTGGCTAGCCCTGCGCACCCGCGACGGGATCGACCGCCAGGCCCATGCCCGCCGCTACGGCCACGATCCTCTCGACGGCGCACGCGCCATCGCGGCCGAGCATTGCGTGCAAGCCGGTTGGCTCGAAGTCAGCGCCCATCGTGTACGCTTGACCGTGAAGGGGTTTCTTTTTGCCGACGAGGTGGCCAGCCGCCTTTGGCGTTGAGCCGGCGTGCGCCGCAGCGCAGATCCTCCGATCTGCGCCCTGCGGGACGGCTTGGCCGGCGGCGGCTTTTCGAGTTAGATCAAGGGCGTGACCGACATAGGCGCCCGTGCGAAGAAGGTTCTGCACGCCGTCGTGTCCGAGTACCTCGCAACCGGAGAGGCGGTGGGCTCCCAGACGGTGGCCCAGCGCTATGCCCTGGAAATCTCACCTGCCACCGTGCGCACGGTCATGAGCGAGCTCGAAGACGTGGGCATGCTGCGCCACCTGCACACGTCGGCGGGACGCATCCCCACGGATCGCGGCCTGCGCTACTACGTGGACACGTTGTTGCGCGTTCGCAGCCTATCCACGCCCGAGAAGGAAGAGATTCGCGAGCGGGTGGGGCCCGCGGCCGAGCCGGCCGAGGTCATGCAGCGTGTGGCGCGCGTGTTGCGCGAGCTGTCACACTTGGCCGTGGTGGTGCAGGCCCCGCGCCCCGAATCCGACGCCGTGTCGCATCTGGAGTTCGTGCGCTTGCGCGACGATCAGCTGCTGGCCGTCATCGCATCGTCCAGCGCCCAGGTGCAGAACAAGCTCATCCAACTCGACTTTCCCCTCTCGCCTGGGGAGTTGGAGCGCATCAACAACTATCTGAACACGCTGGTCACCGGCCTGCCCTTGGATCAGGTGCGCGCCCGCCTGGTTCAGGAAATCGAAAGCGAGCGCACGCGCAACGCCAGCGATCCCGTGTTGACCCAGGCCCTGAAGCTGGCCGTGGCCGCCGTGCCTGCCGAACCGTCGCCCGATTTGTTGCTCGACGGACAGTCCAGCCTGGTCGCCGCGTCCGCCGATCTGGACCGCGCCCGGCGGGTCTTGCGCACTCTGGAGGAGAAGGACCAGATCGTGAGGCTCCTGGACCGCACGATGAGCGCGCCCGGTATCTGCGTGTTCATCGGCGCCGAGGCCAACCTGGCCGACCTGACCGAGATCTCGGTGGTCGCGGCCAGCTACGGCGGCGAGGACCGTCCCCTCGGCACCATCGGGGTCATTGGCCCATCGCGAATGAACTACAGCCGGGTCATCCCTCTGGTAGACTTCACCGCCGACGTGATTACAGAGGTCCTACCGAGGTTGTAATCGCGGACGAACAGACCGCGTGGAACAGAATCGAATGAGCGAGAACGAAGTGAAAGAGAACGCGGCTGGCAGCCCTGAAGCGGGCGCCACGCCCAAACCGGACATTCCCGCTGCTGCCTTGCCCGAGGCCACGCCCGAGGAGCGCATCGCGGGCCTGGAGGCCGAGAAGGCCGAGGCCAAGGACCGTATGCTGCGCATCGCGGCCGAGTTCGAGAACTACAAGAAGCGCGTTCGCAAGGAGATGACCGAGCAAGAGGCCAAGATCCGCGAGTCGGTCCTGCGCGACTTCCTGGAGATCGTCGACAACCTGGAGCGCGCCACGGGTTCCTTCGCAAGCGCGGAGGCGGATGTGAAGTCGATCAAGGACGGCGTGGAGCTGGTCGTGCGCCAGTTCAAGTCCAAGCTCGAGCGCTACGACGTGCATGCGGTGGAGGCCAAGGGCCAGCCCTTCGATCCGCGGGTTCACGACGCCATCTCCCAGATCCCCAGCGCCGACGTGGCGCCGGGCACCGTCCTGCAAGAGCTGCAGAAGGGTTATCGCGTGGGCGATCGTTTGCTTCGTCCGGCCATGGTGGTGGTGTCCTCCGCGGCGCCCGCGCCGGCCAAGGGCGACAGTGGTGAGGGCCAAGGCGGCGAGGCTGCGGAGAAGAAGCCCTCTTGAGCCGTACGATCGGGATCGATCTCGGCACCACCAATTCCTGCGTGGCCGTGCTGGACGGCATGGAGCCACTCGTGATTCCCAACGCCGAGGGCTCGCGCACCACGCCCTCGGTGGTCGCCTTGGGGGGCGACGGTGAGCCTTTGGTCGGCCAGATCGCCAAACGGCAGGCGGTGACCAACGCGGAGAGCACGGTCTCGTCGGTCAAGCGCCTTATGGGGCGCAAGTTCGAGGATCCGGAGGTGAGCCGGCACTCCAAGGTGTCGACCTGCCAAGTCGTGTCCTCGGATAACGGCGATGCTTGGGTGCGCGTGGGCGACAAGACCTACGCGCCGGCGCAGATCTCCGCCTTCATTCTCGAGCGGATGAAGAAGACCGCGGAGGAGTACGTGGGCGAGCCGGTCACCGACGCGGTCATCACCGTGCCGGCCTATTTCGGCGATAGCCAGCGCCAGGCCACCAAGGATGCGGGGCGCATCGCCGGGCTGAACGTCAAGCGCATCATCAACGAGCCCACCGCCGCGGCCCTGGCCTACGGCCGCCTGTCCACGCGGGCCGAGGCCAAGATCGTGGTCTACGACCTGGGCGGCGGCACCTTCGACGTGTCCCTGCTGCATCTGCATGAGGGCGTGTATCAGGTCAAAGCCTCCTGCGGCGACGGTTTCCTGGGGGGCGAGGACGTGGACGCGCGCATCATCGGTTTTCTCGCCGACGGCTTCCGCGCCCAGCACGGCATCGAGCTGCGCACCGACCGCATGGCCCTGCAGCGTCTGCGCGAGGCCGCGGAGCGAGCCAAGCACGAGCTGTCCACCAGCATCGAGACCGAGATCAACCTGCCCTTCATCGCCGCGGACAACAGCGGTCCCAAGCACCTCATCACCTCTCTCACGCGCGGCAAGCTGGAGACGCTGACCGAGGACCTGCTGGCCCGCACGCTGCCGCCCTGCGAGCAGGTGCTCAAGGACGCGGGCTGGACAGTGGCCGACATCGACGAGGTCATCCTGGTGGGCGGCCAGACGCGCATGCCGCGCGTGCAGGAGATGGTCAGCGCCTTCTTCGGCAAAAAGCCCTCGCGCACCGTGAATCCCGACGAGGCGGTGGCGGTGGGGGCGGCCTTGCAGGGAGCCGTGCTGGCGGGCGAGCAGCAGGACCTGTTGCTCCTCGATGTCACGCCCCTGTCCCTAGGCGTGGAAACGGCGGGGGGCGTTTTTACGCGCATCATTCCGCGCAACACCACCATCCCCGTGCGCCGCTCACGCGTCTTCTCGACGGCGGTGGACAATCAACCCTACGTCAACGTACACGTCCTGCAGGGCGAGCGGGAGATGGCCGAGGACAACAAGAGCCTGGCCAACTTTCAGCTCACCGGGATTCCGCCCGCGCCGCGCGGCGCCCCGCAGATCGAGGTGGCCTTCGACATCGACTCCAACGGTCTGGTCAGCGTGTCGGCCAAGGACCTGGGCACGGGCAAGGCCCAGGCGGTCGTCGTGCAGCCCACCTCCGGCTTGACCGAGGAGGAGATCACCCACTTCATCGCCGCGTCCGAGGCCAACCGACAGGCCGACGCGAGTAAAAAGGAATGGGCCGATCTACGCAACGGGGCCGACACCCTGATCTACGGCACCGAGCGCACGCTGCAGGAATTCGGTGACAAGCTCGAACCCCAGGCCAAGCAGCGCGTGCAGGCCGTGCTGGATGCCTGCAAGAAGGTCGTCGAGCAACCCGCGTCCGACCTGGACAGAGCGCGCGCCGCCGTGAGCGCGCTGGAGACCGAGGCGCACCTGCTGTTCGTGTCGTTGCAGGGCGACCCCGGCGCTTCCGCTTAGCTCGACCCATGGCTACCGCGCCGGATCATTACGGGGTGCTCGGCGTGGAACGCTCGGCCTCCGCGGGCGCGATCAAGGCCGCCTACCGCAAGCTGGCCCTGCAGTACCACCCCGATCGCAATCCCGGCGACCACACGGCTGAGGACAAGTTCAAAGAGGTGTCCCTGGCCTACGCCGTGCTGTCCGACGACGAGAAACGCGCGCGCTACGACCGCTTCGGTGCGGCGGCCAGCGACTTGCCCTTCGGTCGCGACGTGGACACGGCCAAGGTGACCGAGTTCTTCGACGGCATCTTCGGCGATCTCTTCGGGTTGTCGCGCAAACGCACGGCGGGGCAGGACCTGCGCTACACGCTGGAATTGGACCTGGAAGAGGCGGCCTTGGGGTGCCGCAAGACCATCAGCTTCTCACGCAGCGAGGATTGTCGGGCCTGTGCCGGCTCCGGAGCCCAGGGCGGGGCGGCCGGCCTGCAGCCCTGTGGCCGCTGCAACGGCCTAGGTTACACGCGCCAGAAGGTGGGTTTCTTCGCCGCGCGACGGGACTGCCTGGCGTGCGGGGGCTCGGGTGAAGTGCCACGCGTGCGTTGCCGCGACTGTGGCGGCGCGGGCTTGGTCGAGCGCGAGCGCGAGTACACGGTTTCCATTCCCCCCGGCTCGTACGAGGGCACCAGCCAGCGCGTCCCCGGCGAGGGGGCGCCCGGCCGGCGCGGCGGTCCGGCGGGCGATCTGCACGTGATGGTGCGCGTGCGACCGCACCCGTTCTATCGCGTGGAAGGCAACCTGCTGGTCTGCGAAGTCCCGGTCACGCTCACGGAGGCTGCCCTGGGTGCGGAGATCGAGCTGCCGCTGCTCGACAGCCGCGTGCGCATGAAGATCCCCGCCGGGACGCAGGCCGGCGCGGTCTTCCGCGTTCGCGCCAAGGGGCTGCCGCAGCCGGGTGGCGTGTCGCGCGGTGACGCCCACGTGCGCGTGCAGGTAGAGACGCCCGCGGCGCTGTCCGACCAGGCGCGCGACCTGCTCGGCCAACTGGAGGGCACGTTGGGCGACGACGCCTACCCGCGTCGGCTGGCCTTTCGCCAAAAGGCGGGGCTGGCCGGGTCGGACAAATAGCGCAGAGTTCGGCCATGCCGCTGCTCAACCTGGCGCTCTTCCTGCTGACCCTGCTCTCCACCACGGCGCAGGGCGCACTGATGAGCCACGACATGGCCAGCGTGTTTCCGCTCGTCGACGGGCTGTCGTTTTCGTTCCCGCTCATGGCCATCCTCTTGTGCCACGAGATGGGCCACTACGTCGCCGCGCGCCTGCACCGTGTGCCCGCGTCGTTGCCCTTCTTCATCCCGCTGCCGCCCACGTTCGGTCTCTTCGGCACCATGGGCGCGGTCATCCTGCAGTCGCGCACCTCTGATCGGCGCAAGCTCATCGACATCGGCGCCGCCGGCCCGCTGGCGGGGCTGGTGGTCGCCATTCCCGTCCTCATCTACGGACTTTCCCTCTCGCCCGTACAGCCGCTGACCGGCGTGGGCATGCAAGAGGGCAATTCCATTCTGTACGCCGTGCTGAAGCGCCTGGTGCTGGGGGCCTGGCTGCCCAGTGCGGGGCGCGACGTCATGCTGCACCCCACGGCCATGGCGGGGTGGGCGGGTTTCCTCATCACCATGCTCAACCTCATGCCTGTCAACCAGCTCGACGGTGGCCACGTCGCCTACGCCTACTTCGGTAACCGTTACGGTCGTGCCTCGCGCATCCTGCACGGTCTTCTGCCCGTTCTGGCCATCGGCGTCTCGGCCTGGATCTTTCTGGATTCGCGGCTGGAGCTGGCCCGTCTGGGGCTGCCCGCCTCGGCGCTGCAGATCGCGGCCAACGCGGGCCTGCCCTGGCTGGTTTGGTTCGTGCTGATTGCGTTGCTGCGCCGCCTGTCCGGCGGCGTGGATCACCCGCCCGTCGATGATCGCGCCCTGCCGCCCAGTCGTGCGCGGCTGTTCTGGGTAGTTTTCGCGACCTTCGTTATCATATTCATGCCTGTCCCCATGCGCTCCAGCCTGGGTCCACCCGAGGCTGCGGCGCCAGCGGATGGGCAGCCCAGCGCCCATGACAGCAAGCGAGCCCAACAACCCCGCGTCCCCGAGCAGCCCCGGCCCGAGTGAGGCCTGCCCCAAGTGCGGGCACAGGCGAAGTCCGGACGGTACGTCATGTGTGCGCTGCGGTCTGGTGTTCGCGCTGTGGAAACCCGAGTCGGCGGCGCGGCCCGTGGAGCTCGACGGCGAGGGCCAGGATCTGTGGCGCAAGGTCGAGGAGCAGTGGGACGATTCGACCCGCCACGACGCCTTCGTAAAGCATTGTCTGCAGCGCAGCCTCTTACCGGCGGCGGGGCGGTTGTACCGGGCGCGTCTGGACAAGAGCCCCGGCGACCCGATCGCCACGCGGATGCAGGCCGACATCGTGGCCAAGGCTTCGCTGACCATGGCCATGGCCCAGCAGCACCGCGTGCCGGCAGAGCCCTTCACGCGGTCCAAGTGGTTCTGGACCGTCGTGCTGACCGCCATGGCCCTGGCCATCGCGGCGGCTTTCATCTGGCGACCCAAGGGCGAGGCCACGAACCGGCCGATTCCCGCCCTGCAACACATGCGTTGAACGCGAGCTGGTGTGCCCGTGTGCGGCTACAATCGCCGCGCCCATGAAGGTCCCCAGCTTCGAGTTGTCCGTGCAGGAGGTGAAAGCCAGCCTGGAGCCCCTGCGCCGTCCCCTGCGCATCGCCATCCTGCGCTTTCGCAATCCGTTCAACGTGGGGGCGATCATCCGCGTCGCCCATTCCTTTCTGGTCAAGGAAATCCTCCTGGTGGGCGACGAGCCCTTCTACGAGCGTGCGGCCATGGGGATGCAGCGCTATGAGAATCTGGTGCACCTGCCGAACGAAAGCGCGCTGGTGGAGTGGGCCGCCGAGCGCAACCTGCCGCTCGTGGTCTTCGAGCGCGAGCACGCCCAGGTCGACCTGTGGCGGGCCGATCTGCCAGAGGAGTGCGTGATGGTGTTCGGCAGCGAAACCGCGGGCGTGCCCGAGGAGCTCATCGCGAAGGCCAGCCTGGTGGTCGGTATCCCCATGTACGGCATCAACAACTCTTTTCCGGTCACGGTGGCCGCGGGCATCGGCATGGCGGAGTGGACGCGTCGCCACTTCGTCACCCACTCGGTGCCCACGGCGCTTCCGCCCGCGGAGGTCAAATGATTCCCTATTTCCAGCAACCCTCTCTTCCGATTGGCCCCTTGACCATCCACGCCTTCGGCGTGCTGGTGGCCGTCGGCATCTTGGTGGGCATTCGCCTCATTCGTCAGCGGGCCGCCGCCACGGGACTGGATTCCGCGCAGGCCGAGCGCATGGCCATGTGGATCGTGATCGGCGGCTTCATCATCTCGCACCTCTTCGACCGCCTGGCCTACTACCCGCGCGAGACCCTGGCCAACCCGCTCAGCCTCTTCAAGTTCTACGACGGCATCAGCTCGTTCGGTGGCTTCTTGGGCGCGGCGCTCATGGCGGCGTACTACATCCGCCGTTGGCCCGACCGTACGCTGCGCTGGCGTTACCTGGACCTCATCGCCTACGCGCTGCCCACGGGCTGGTTCTTTGGGCGCATGGGCTGCTTCGTGGCCTACGACCATCCCGGGCGTGAGACGACTTTCTTCCTCGGCCAGCGCTACTCGGACCACCTGGTCCGCCACAACCTCGGCCTGGAGGAGGCTCTCTATGCCCTGCCGCTGGCGCTGCTCTTTCTGTGGCTGGGGCGCGGCGGCCGACAACTGCGCCCGGGCCTCTTCGTGGGCCTGGTGGCCGTCCTCTATGCGCCGGTGCGCTTCCTGCTCGACAGCCTGCGCACCGGGGATGCGCGCTATTTCGGCCTCACCCCCGGGCAGTACAGCGCCATCGCGCTTCTGGTCGTCGGCATCCTGATCCTCGTGCGCACGAAGGCGCTCGCCGTCCCCGTGCCGACCGCCAGCCCGAATCAGTGAGCGCTTTCGAGGAGGGCCAGGGATTCCACGTGGGGCGTGTGGGGTAGCATGTCGTACGGGGTCACGGCCGCGATCCTCAGGCCGGCCCGCGCCAGCACGGCCAGATCCCGCGCCAGAGTCTGGGGATTGCAGCTCAGGTAGGCCACGAAGCGAGGCCGCAGCTTGAGCACGGCGTCGAGGACGACGCGTGCACAGCCCTTGCGCGGAGGGTTCAGGATGACCAGGTCGGCCTGGCCCACGGCCGACAGATGCTCGGCTACATCGCCGGTGAGGAAGCGAAGGCGCCCGCCCGGCATGCCGGCGGGCGTGGCGGCCAGAAGGGCTTGCGCGGCCTGCGTGGCCGCGGCGACCTCTTCGATGGCCACCACCTCGTCGGCCAGCGGGGCCACGGACAGGGCGATGCCGCCCGCCCCCGCGTAGGCGTCCACGGCACGCCGGAAGGGCCCCCGGCGCCGGGCGGCCTCGACCAGGTCCGCATACGCACGCGTTGCCACCAGGCGGTTGGCCTGGAAGAACGATCGCGAGCCGAGTCGCACGCGAGCCTCGCCCAGACTGTCCTCCGCCGTGGGCGAGCCGTAGAGCAGGTGCTCCTGCTCGCCCAAAAGGGCGTTGCCGGCGCTCGGATTGAAGTTCTGCACCACGCCGCACACGGCGGGACAACGACTTGCCAGGGCCGTGGCGATCTCGCCAGCCTGCGGCCAGTCAGCCCGCGCGGTCACCAGGGTGACCAACACCTGGCCCGCGGCTGTGGCGCGCATGATCGCGTAACGCAAGAGACCCGTGCGCTTGACCTCATCGAAGGGTGGCACATGGCGTTCGGCCAGGATGGTGAGCAGGGCCGCGCGCGCGTCGGCCAAGGCGGGCTCGATGACCGCGCATCCGGCCATGTCCACCACGTCGTGGGAGCGGGGGGCGTAGGCACCGAGCACCGGGCGCCCATCGGGCCCGACCCCGTAGATGTACTTGGCGTTGTTGCGGTAGCCCGTGGTGCGCGGCGAGGCGACGCACATCTCCACGTCCAGTTGGGCCAACTCCGGGTGGCGCGACAGGGCCCGGCGAACCTGGTCCCGTTTCCAGTCCAGTTGGGCCGCGTAGTCCAGGGGTCCTAGGGGGCAACCGCCGCAGGCTTGCTGGTGGGCACACGGCGGGGCCACTCGCTGCGGCGAGGCGGTCTCGACCGTCTGCAGATCGGCCCACGCGTCCTGGTGGCCTTCTCGTCGATGCGGCGAGGTGTGCGCGATGCGGGCCGTCACCCGCTCGCCAGGTAGGGCGCCGGCCACATGCACGCGCCAGCCCTCGCTGTGACCCACACCGGCCCCGTCGTCGTCGAGGCCGGTGCACACGAGGGTCGTCCCCTCGCCGACGCGGATCACGAGAGAGACCTAGGCGCCGCTGCCGTTGCCCGTGCTGGGCTTGGCCGGCGGTCGATCGGGCAGCGCCACCTCGACGGCCACCGGCCGTTCCAGGGTGGAAATCGCCTTGGCGGAGGCCAGGGTGCGCGGTCCCGTGGGGAACTGCACCTCGACCTTGCCGGGTAGGATGGCGCTGACCACGCCCGTGCCGAAGCTCGCGTGCACGACCCGCTCGCCCGGATAGTAGCTGTCGCGCGGTGAATAGGCGCGCGGCGGCTTGCTGGGGTCGAATGCAGGTATGGTGGGCACCGGAGTCTCGTCGCTCTTGCTGGTGCGCCGCTTGCGCGCCCGCCACGTGCTGCTTGAGCTGCTGCTGCTGGTGGTCGGGGTGTTCTTGTCGCCCCGGTAGTTGTGCTGCCCGCCGCACAGTTTGCAGACGACCTTGATCACGCGGTCGCCCACCTTGGCCATGACGACATGCCAGGTGTCGCCACAACGGGTGCAAATGTCTTCGATGTCCTGGCCTACTGCTGGAGTCGCCATGTTAGGTCCCGCGTTCGCGGGGATCCCTAGTCTACAGGCAACCGGGTCACTTTGACAGGTGACCGAGCCATTTTGCCGTCACTTCTTGAGGAACGAGGCCGCGTACACATTCAAGGCATCGACCTGCTGCGGCTTGAGGCGATCCGCAAAGGGCTTCATCTCTTGCTCCTTGCCATTCACCGTCCGCTTGAGGCCCTCCAGCACCGACTTGCGCGCGCTCTCCACCGTCAAGTCCTTCCAGTAGGCGGCCTTGGTCATGTCACCGATGCCCATGTCGCGGCCCTGGTCCGTGTGGCCGCGGCCGTCCTCGCCGTGGCAGGTGGCGCACTTGGAATTCCACTGTCGCACGAGCTTCTTCTCTGGCTTGTAGCCGTGCGGGGCCTTGAGGGGCTGGCCATCAGCCGCCGAGGCGGCGAGCAAGGGAAGCGCGAGCAAGAGGAGCAGAGCCTTCATGAGCACCTTCTATTCAGACCGGCCGGCGAAGGCTCCTCGTCACCTCGGGAGTTGTCAAGGGTGCCCGTCGCTGACGCGGGTGCATGGCGGTGATCGCGAAGAAGACGCTCACGGCGTCGCGCATTTCTGAGAGGCTTGCCGCGTGACACATCGCCTGGCCAGCATCGCGCTCATGGGTTGGGTTCTGGCGACCAGCCAGACCACCTTGCTGCGCGAGGTGCTGGCCGTGGCGCAGGGGAGTGAATTGGCCTTGGGAATCGCCCTCGGCCTGTGGTTGGTGCTGACCGCGCTCGGCAGCGCGCTTTCCGGATGGTTGCCCGCGCGTCACACGGAGCGGGCCCTGGCGCTCGGCGCCCTGCTCGTGGGGCCCGCGCTCGTGCTGGCGCTGCTCGGGGCCCGCGCTCTGCCGCGCCTGTTTCATTTGGCACCCGGCGAGCTGCTTGGCTTCGATGCGCAGGTCCTGGGGCTGCTCATCATGCTGTCGCCCGTGTGCCTGGCCGGGGGCGCCGTGTTCACTCTGTCGTGCCGTCTGCCCGCGCTGGATGCGACGGCGGTGTACGGGGCCGAGGCCTTGGGTTGGTTGGCAGGCGGGATCACGGCCACCTGGATCGTCGAGACCTGGCCTCCCTTCGCCCTGGCCGGTGGGTTGGCCACCGGCGCGCTGGCGGCCACGGCCCTGCTCACCGGGCGAGCCTGGCTGGCGCCTGCTGTTTTGGTCTTGGGCGCCCTGACAGTGGGCGGATTGCTCTCGGGCCACCTGGCGCGTCTGGAGGCGCGCAGTCTGGCCTGGCGCTGGCCCTTGCAGCACATCGAGGCCAGCGCGTACACGCGCGATGGGCACGCCGCTGTGCTGACCCAGGCCGAGCAGAAGGCCCTCTACGAGGACGGACACCTCTCGGTGGTCTTGCCCGAGCGCCAGACGGCCGAGGAGCTGGTCCACCTGGCGCTGGCGCAGGTACGCGAACCTCGGCGCGTGCTGGTGGTGCGCGGTCTGGGCGGCCTTCTGCCCGAGATCCTCAAACACCCGGTGCGCGAGGTGCTGCTGGTGGAGCCCAATCCCGCCGTGGCGCGCCTGCAGATCCAGGCGGCAGACGAGGCCACGCGTGTGGCGATGCGCGACGGGCGTGTGCGCTTCGCGGAGGGCGACGTGCGGCGACTCATGCGGACGCGTGATGGGTGGGACGCCATCCTGCTGAATGCGCCGGAGCCATCCACGCTACTGGCCAGCCGCCTGCTCACCGTCGAGAGCTTTGCCCAGGCCCGTCGCGCCCTGCGGCCCGGCGGGGCCCTGGCTTTTGCCCTGCCGGGCGCCGAGAACTACTACAGCCCCGAGCTGCTGGCCCGCAACGGTTCGGTCTGGAAGGCACTGAGAGAGGTTTTTCCGTCGGTGGTGGTGACACCGCTCGCCACCAACTATTTCTTGGCCGGGGATGGCCCCCTCTCGCTGGACGCGCAAGAGACCGAGCGCCGTCTGGCCGAGCGCCACGTGACCGCCCGATTCGTGGACCGATATGTGCTGGCCGCGCTCATGCCCCCGGAGCGCGTGCGCGGACTGGCCCAGCAATACGACGCGCTCGGGGTGCGGGCGAGCCGCGATCATGCGCCCACCGCGTTCCTGCACGACTTGCTGTTCGCCGGGCGTGCCGACGGGGGCGCCGTGGCGACCATGCTGCGCGCGGGCCTGCGGCTCGATCAGGCCCGCATCACGCTGGTCTTGGCGACCCCGATGCTCGTGTTCGGGCTCCTGAGCGTGTGGCGCCGTCGCTGGGTGCCGCTGCTGGCGGTGGGGGCGCTGGGCTTCGTGGGGATGGCGGTCACCGTACTCGTTCTGGTCGTCACGCAGTCGGCGCTGGGCGCCCTCCATCACCTGGTGGGGCTCATGTTGGCCGCCAACATGGCGGGCCTGGCCCTGGGCGCACGCCTGAGCGTGTCGCCTGGCCGGCGGACGTGGCTCAACACCGTCGGCATGGCCGCGGTGGTGGCCATGAGCATCCCTTGGCTGTCCCGCCTGGGCGCGGCTGGAAGCTCCCCGCTCATGTTGGTTGCGCTCATGGTCGTGTCCGCGCTGGCGGGAGCCGTGGTGGGCGTGGCGTTTCGGGCGGCCTTGGCGGCCGGGAGTCGTCCGGCCGCCGTGTACGCGGTGGACCTGCTGGGGGCGGCGCTGGCCGCGCCTAGCGTGGCCACCGTGCTGCTGCCCGCGCACGGCCTGGACGCGACCTGTGCCTGGCTCGTGCTCCTGCTCGCCTTGGTCGGCCTGGTCACCCTCCTGGCGCGTCGGTCCGTTCCCGATCCTGCCCCGCCTAGCCGTGCGGCGCCTTGAGCCCGCGCCCTGGTCCACTTGTGTATAGGATGGGCGCATGTTTTGCCATCGCAGCGATACGGGATACGTGAACGCTCTGCCGGGCATCGAGAGACGCACTCTGGTTTATGGTGAGCACACGCTTCTGACCGAGTTCCGCCTGCAGGCGGGCCGCCGCCTGCCGACCCACGCCCACGCGCAGGAGCAGACGGGCTACCTGGTGCGCGGCCGCATCCGTCTGCGCATTGGCGACGCGAGCCGCGAGCTTGGCCCCGGCGACAGTTGGTGCATCCCGGGCGGCGTGGAGCACGAGGCCCACATCCTCGACGACGCCGTGGCTCTGGAGGTGTTTTCGCCGGTGAGGACGGACTACCTGCCCCAGGCGCGTGATACCGAGCCGTCCTCCACCTGACCGGAACGCTCGGCAGCGACGATCGCCGGGCGCGGCGGGCGGGGCGAAAAGCGGCCCCCCTTCGCTGGCGGTGGTACGGTTGGGCCACTCGGCCCCATGACGACGCACATCGAGACATTTCGCAATCGCCCCACGCGCGCTTTGGTGTCGCTGGCCAACCTGGCGAACAACTTTCAAATCGTGCGCTCGCTGCTGCGGCCCGAGGTGCGCATCATGGGCGTGGTCAAGGCCAACGCCTACGGGCACGGCATCCTGGAAGTGAGCCGCGCCCTCCTCTCCTACGGCGCATCCCATCTGGGCGTGGCCCTGCTGGAAGAGGCCGTGTTTCTGCGGCGCAACGGCATCGACGCGCCCATTCTGGTTCTGGGCGCCATCAACGTGGATCAGATCCCCGAGTTCCTGGTCCACGACATCGCCATCACGTCGTCGTCGCTCGACAAGTCACGCGCCATCTCGGCCGCGGCCTGCGCCATGGGCAAGACGGCACGCGTTCACCTCAAAGTGGACACGGGCATGGAGCGCATCGGCGTGCACTGGTACAACGCGCAGTCCTTCATCGAGAAGACGCAGGCCCTGCCCGGGCTGCACGTGGAGGGCTTGTTTTCCCACCTGGCCAAAGCCGACACGGACGCGGACTTCACGCGCGAGCAGGTCGGGCGCTTCACGAACATCTGTGGTGTGCTCGAGCGGGCCGGTGCGCTGCCGCCCCTGGTTCATCTGGCCAATTCGGAGGGCGTCATCCACTTCCCCGAATCGCACATGAACATGGTGCGCCCGGGGATCATGCTGTACGGCTACGCCACGCGGAAGGATTTCGGCGCGGCTCGCCTCAAGCCCGTGATGACCCTGTTGACCAAGGTGGCCTACTTCAAGGTCGTGCAGGCCGGCGCGGGCATCAGCTACAACCACACGGCGCGGGCCCGGCAACAGACGCGCGTGGTGACCTTGCCCATCGGGTACGGCGACGGGTATAGCCGCTTGCTCTCCAACCGCGGCGAGGTGCTCATCCGCGGCCGGCGCCACACGGTGGCCGGCAACGTGTGCATGGACCAAACCATGGTCGACATCGGCCCCGACGGCACCGCCTACAACGGCGACGACGTTCTGCTCTTCGGTGAACACGAGGGCGAGTCGGTTTCATTAGAGAGCCTGTGCGACCAGATCGGCACCATCCCTTACGAGGTGCTGTGTCTCATCGCCGATCGCGTTCCGCGGATTTACGTCAGGTAGATCGGAGTCGCTCACGGGAACTGGCCCGCGGCGGCCAGCAGGTCGAGGCGGGCTTGACGGACGTTGTCCTCGGCGATGGCCGCGGCGGTGTCGGCGTCGATGACTTCCAGGTTGGTGGTGGCGCCGGCCTGATAGGCCAGATTGGCCAACTCCAGGGCTCGGTGCGCCAGTTGTGCGGCGCTGGTCGCGGACTTGACGGCCTGATCGGCGCGCCGGACTTCCTCGCTGGCCACTCGCAGATCGGAACGCGTCTGGCGCATGAGAGCCTCGTACTGGCTGCGCGCCTCGGCCAGCAGAGCGCCGCGCTCGTGGGCCTGGCCGGCGCGTAGGCCGCCCTCGCTCAACACCAAGAAGGAGGCCGCTCGCCTGCATGACTGGCCAGACCGCATGTGGTCGCGCAGGTACCGCTCGATCGTGGCGGCATCTGATCGCACAGGTGCCGCTCGATCGTGGTGGTCGACGAGCAAGGTGCACACGCGCGAATGCGCACCCGCTGTCCCAAGCGCCCGCCTGCGGGCGTCGAGCGTCGGGGCCGCAGGTCAGGCGAGATTCGGCGGCAGGGCTGGCCGGAACGTTGAGGGCCAGCGGTACGCTTTGACAGACCACCCGCGGAAATCCTTCGCGCATACACGGTTTCCCTGGTTACCTCCAACCAGCGTCGGAGCCAGGGCGGGACCGCGCAGGTAGAACGCCACATGGTAGCCGCTCGATGTCGTGGCTGCGCTCGCACCTTTCTTGTACACGACCGCAATCGCTCCCATGCGCGGTTTGAGCAGCGGGACTCCGAAGTTCATCCACCCCTGCGCGCCCGGGGTCATTCCAATTGCCGGCTGTCCAGCCCGACCAAGGCACCACGCCACAAAGCAGGCACACCACGGGGTTTCGTCGACCTGGCTCATCTTGAAGCCACTCGGCACCTTCTTGTGCGTCTTCGGATCCCGGATGAGATGATCGACGTTCCTCAGTGTGGGAAAAGCAGAAATGTAGTTCAGGATTCGCGAGTTGTTCCGGCCCAGCCCTGGCGATTCTTTCGTTCCCTGCTCGGCAATCGCAAACGCAAGCCACGGCGCTTCTGCCCGGCACCTCTCGACGAGTTGAAGCGTCGGCAGGAAGCTAGCGTCCATGGGGTCCTCCCTGATCTGATCCGTATGTTGGAAAAAGGCTCGCAGGCACTCCCGACTGGACAAGCCCGTCGATGCGACTCCGCCACTCGGCGTCGCTGTCCGCTGGCTGGAACGAGTAGTGTTTGACCTCCCAGATCATCTGCCCCTGAGAGTCATCGGGCCTACGCTGCAGGAAGGCCCGTACGGTTCGGCCGCGCTTCCCGGGTTCTTGCGCCTCAAGATAAGCCAGCTCGCCTGTCGATCGCAGATGGGTCACCTTGAGGGGGCGTCTCAGATGCGCGGCTTTGGCGGTGACGTCGAGCAGAGACTTTCGCAACGGACTCGCCTTTGGGACCGGCGAAGACTCGCTCGCGGGGAAGAACGAAGGATCGGCAGTCAGAGCAGCCGTCCAGCGCCAGTTGCCATCGACGAGACGAAACTCGAAGCTGCCGACCATGAATGTGCCCGAGGAGACGTCGGCGTCGGCGATCCGCGATGTGCCGTCCACGACCTGTGCCATGGTCCTCTTCTCGCCGGGCATCTTCAACGAAAGCAGACGGTCCACTTCGCGCGGGAAGGTGCTGCGATCGAAGGTGAGGCTCGGGTCGTTATCGTCGGCGTTTCCCCACCTGACGACGAATGGGAACCTGGTCATGCGAGCAATCGCAGCACGATCGTTGGCCCGCACGGCGGTGCGAAAGCCGTTCCAGAATCCATCCACTCTGCTCTCGGGGCCATGAGACGCGGTCGTCGACGCCGTGGCGTTCTCGGCTCTGGCAGATGAGCACCAAAGCAGAGCTGCCATGACCGCGGCGGCACGCGAGAGTGGGCAGCCGAGCGGGCGATGCGACGCCGGCCCACGGGCTTTCTCAGACTCACGATCGATGCTGCACACTGTCTCCCTCCGACACGGACAAACCTAGGCGAGGCTTCCTTGCGCGTCAACCGGGCCTGCGAGTCAGTCCCAGAGGTCTGACTAGCAGCGTGGAAACCGCGCGCCAGCGTCCAGGACGCGCGCCGCGCCCTGGTCCTGACCACCACGTGCGCCTATCTGGCGGTCATCTCGCAGCGTGGGCATCGGGCAGCGGCCTTTCGAGTTGCTCCGCGGACTGCTCTGCGCGAGCCGAATCCGCCAATCAGTGATCCAGCGCCGCAGCCCCGCCTGGGGCACGAGGCGGCGTGGCCGGGTCACGCGAATGGCATTCTCGGCAGCGTACGTACCACCGCGGCCACCGCACAGTCGACGGCGTGCGGGAAGGGGCGCACGGAGTCCCTGGCCATTTTGGTGTCCACGAATGCGAAGCGAATGGTGGTCACGCGCACGCCCAATGGTGAGCTGCCAAGGCCAGGGCTTCGGAATAGGAGGACAGGGCCGCTTTCGATGCGGCGGAGCTCGGAGTGCTCGGCGTGATGAGCCCGTGGGCCTATCTCGATCGGATCGTCCCCGGCTTCACCGGGCCGAGGAGCCGATGCGGATGCTTTCCCCGCAGGCCGGCGTGACCTGTTCCGCTGAACCGGCGGGGGCGCGGACAGGGACAGACGCCAACAACGCGAATCCCACCCACGCCAGACCGTGTGCGATACGCCAATCGTGAACCCAACCGGAGGCGACTCTCCCGAGACCGTCTGTCCCAGGTTGGTTCGTGGCCCAGGTGCCGTGCATGCCGTGCCCGTGGCCCATGGGTGCCATACCCAGGAGCCGTGATCCCCGGCGCGGATGGTGGTGGACACATGCCCGTGTTGGCCTGGCCGCGCACCCGGAAGGCGGTGCCCCCAGCGCCGAAGGGCCTGGCCGCATGCCCGTGGGCCCGTGGCCCCGCACGCCATCTGCTGGTGGTCGCCCTGGGAGCCGCTCGCCACGCCCCTGGGAGCCAGCCCACCCTCACCCGAGCGCCGCCGGCCAGGCCCCCGATCACCGTTGGCCACCACCCCATGGCCTGGGACCCGCCCGCCCGTGGCGATCGGACCGCTCACCCGCACGCTGTTGGGCGGTCTTTGCCACGTCTTGACCCCACACCCGTAGTCCGGTGACCCCTCACCCGTGTCTTCTGACCCCACCCCCGTATGATTTTGTGCTGTCGCGCGACATCTTTTGCCGTTTCCCGCAATGGAGCTGGGCCGCGGGGAGCCGGCCGGTACACATGGGATGCGCCGGCCGGGGGGCGCCTCCGGCCGAAGCCTAGGCCGCCGGCGTGGCTGGCGGGGTTGCAGGTTGGACCGCGGGCGGCCCGAGGGATCGCCATCCTCATCCGGGTAGCCGGCGGGTTCGGCACTCGGCTTTGGTTAGTCCTTGTCCTTGCGGCCCACGGTGGCCAGCAGCGTGCCGCAGGGCCACCGGATCGCGCCGCAGATCCGCGGCCCGTGCACGCAGGTTGGCCATCACGGTTTGGCACTTCTTGTCCGCGGCTGGCGCCACTTGCACCAGCTGGAGACGATCAAAGGGGGACGCCGGCACGATCTCGAGGAGCGCGCGTCTGGATTCTTGAAAGGGCCGCGGGGCCAGAAACGGGAGTTGGATTCGGATCGTCGCGAGTCTCGCTGACGCTCACGGGAACTGGCCCGCGGCGGCTAGCAGGTCGAGGCGGGCTTGACGGACGTTGTCTTCGGCGATGGCGGCGGCGGTGTCGGCGCCGCGGGCGCGGCGCTCGGCGTCGATGACTTCCAGGTTGGTGGTGGCGCCGGCCTCATAGGTCAGATTGGCCAACTCCAGGGCTTGGTGCGCCAGTTGTGCGGCGCTGGTCGCGGACTTGAGGGCCTGATCGGCGCGCCTGACTTCCTCGCTGGCCATGCGCAGATCGGAACGCGTCTGGCGCATGGGAGCCTCGGGCCCTTTGCTCGTGAATCCGGGCGGCCGCGCAGCCCTTGTTGTCGACGGGAAGCACGGATACCATCGCCGTCGCCTCGACCCCACGCAGGCGCGGTCTGACGGGGAAGGACCACACGATGAGACTCGAAGAGATAGTCCGTGGTGCCAGCTTGGATGGCGTCGAAGCCACGTGCGTGGTGACCGTATCGGCCGTGAACAAGATCGGCCCCGACTCCTTCGAGCTCATCTACAAGCTGCCTGATGGAACGATGAGGGAGCGCCTGCTCGGTCGGGCCGACGAGGCCAGCATCTCGGTCGCGACCCTCTCCCGACCGTGGTCCTTCGGCGGCGATGGGGCGGCCTTCCAACTCGCGGCCGAGGCCAAGCGTATCGACCTGGCGTTCCTGTTCGACCCCATGATGGCCGTGCACACTTCAAACGTGGATCCGCTGCCCCACCAGATCACGGCGGTATACGAATCCCTGCTGCCTCGGCAGCCGTTGCGGTTCATCCTGGCGGACGACCCGGGGGCGGGAAAGACGATCATGGCCGGCTTGTACATCCGCGAGCTGATCATGCGCGGCGATGCTCGGCACATCTTGATCGTCGCTCCGGGCAGCCTGGTCGAGCAGTGGCGGGATGAGCTCTTCGAGAAGTTCGGCCTAGACTTCCATGTCTTCTCGAAAGACCTGGAATTGGCATCGCCCAGCGGGAACCCGTTCGAGGACGTCGACCACCTGATCGTCCGCCTCGATCAGCTTTCGCGCGCGGAAGAAATGCACGAGAAGCTGTGTGCTGTCCCCTGGGACCTCGTCGTGTTCGACGAAGCCCACAAGTTATCGGCGCACTTCTCCGGGCAAGAGGTCAAGCGGACCAAACGGTTCGATTTGGCCGAGAAGCTGGGGGCTCACACTCGGCACCTGCTCTTGATGACCGCGACGCCTCACAACGGCAAGGAGGAGGACTTCCAGCTCTTCTTGTCGCTGCTCGATTCGGATCGTTTCTACGGCAAGTTCCGTGACGGCGTTCACAAGGTCGACGCGTCCGATCTCATGCGGCGGATGGTGAAGGAAGAACTGGTGAAGTTCGACAACACCCCGCTGTTCCCCGAACGCCGCGCGTATACCGTCAACTACACGCTCTCAGACCTGGAAAAGGAACTATACGAGAAGGTCACCGCGTACGTGCAGTACGAGATGGGCCAGGCTGAGAAGTTGGACGGTCAGCATCGGGGCTCAGTTGGATTTGCGCTCACGTCGCTGCAGCGGCGCCTCGCCTCAAGTCCCGAGGCCATCTGCCAGTCCCTCAGACGGCGGCATGCCCGCCTCGAAGATCGTCTGCGCGACGAGAAGGCCGGTTTGCGCGCGAATACCGCCACCGAGACCTTGCCTGACGTCCCCGACGATTTCGACGAGATCTCGGACGGCGAGCAGGAACAGCTTGAGGAGGCGCTCGTCGACAAGGCCACGACGGCCAAGACCATCGGTCAACTCGAAGGCGAGGTCTTGGTCTTGAAGAGCCTGGTCGACCGGGCCCAGAAGGTGGTCTCGTCCGGGCGCGATCGCAAGTGGGACGAGTTGTCGCGCATCCTGCAAGACGAGCCCCACATGCGCGATGCCAGTGGCCATCAGCGCAAGCTCATCATCTTCACCGAGCACCGGGATACGCTGAACTACCTGCACAGAAAGGTCGCGGACCGGCTGGGCAACGAAAGGGCCATCGTCACGATCCATGGCGGCACCCAACGGGATGATCGCAAGAAGGCTCAGGCGCTGTTCACCTCTGACCCTGAGGTCCGCGTGCTCATCGCGACGGATGCAGCCGGGGAGGGCGTGAACCTGCAGTGCGCGAACCTGATGGTGAACTACGACTTGCCCTGGAACCCGAATCGACTGGAGCAGCGGTTCGGGCGCATCCACCGCATCCGCCAGACACAGGTCTGTCACCTGTGGAACTTGGTCGCGAAAGAGACTCGCGAAGGCGACGTTTACCATCGACTCCTGACCAAGCTGTCCGTTGAGAGCGACGCGCTCCAGGGCCGCGTCTTCGACGTCCTGGGCGAGGTCTTCGAGGAGAAGAGCCTGAAGGACATGCTTATCGAGGCGATCCGCTACGGGGATCGACCTGACGTTCAGGCCAAGCTCTACCGGCAGGTGGATACGGCTCTCGATGTGGACCATCTTCGGAACATCCTGGACCGCAACGCTCTGGCCCAGGAGACCATGAGCGCCCAGCGCCTCTTCGCGGTGAAGGAGGAGATGGACAAGGCCGAGGCGCGCCGCCTGCAGCCCTTCTTCGTCCGGTCGTTCTTCATGAAGGCCTTCGATACGCTGGGTGGGGCGATTCACCCCCGTGAGCCCGGTCGGTTCGAGATCACCTATGTGCCATCATCTATCCGCGAGCGGGATCGGCAGATCAGCGGGCGCAATCGGCATGACACGATGCCTGTTGTGCGGCGGTACGAGCGGGTGTGCTTCACGAAGGAAGCCGTATCGCCCAACATCCCCGGGCTGGCTCTGGCCAGCATGATCCACCCCGGGCATCCCCTGATGTTGGCCATCACCGACATCACTCTCGAACAGAACGCCAACGTCCTTCGGCAGGGGGCGGTTCTTGTGGATCCCACGGACGAGGGACTCGTTCCTCATCTGCTGTTCTTGCTCACGCACGAGATCAAAGCTGGTAATGACCGGTCCATCTCGAAGCGCCTGCAGTTCGTACGCGTGCAACCGGACGGCACCGCGACCTTCGCCGGCTGGGCCCCCCATTTGGACCTGCAGCCGATGGGCGCGGCTGACTGGCCCAAGGTGAAGCCGCTGCTCGATGCCGCATGGGCCAACAGCAACCTCGAACAGCGCGCTCTGGCCCTCGCGGCATCAACCTTGGTTCCCGAACACGTGAAAGAGGTCTCTGCCCGCCGGATTGCCCATGTCGACAAAACCCTGGCTGCCGTTAACGAGCGGCTGCGCAAGGAGATCGACTACTGGACCGATCGCTGGATGAAGCTGCGGGAGGACCAGCAGCAGGGCAAGGATGTCCGCCTGAACCTGGAAAACGCCCGGCGAACCATTACGGACCTTGAAGGTCGTCTGGAAAACCGCAAGCGCGAGCTGCAGGCGGAACGGCACGTGGCATCGGCCACGCCTGTGGTGCTGGGTGGGGCCTTCGTGGTTCCCATGGGTCTCCTGCGCCAGTTGCGCGGCGAAGCACCCAGCATCGCCACGTTCTCCGCCGACGCGGAGGCCCGCAGCCGAATCGAGCAGCTAGCCATGCAGGTGGTTCGCAGGGCTGAAGAGGCTCGTGGCTGCTGCGTAGTCGACGTATCGGCCCAGAAGTGCGGGTGGGACCTGTCGTCGTTCCCACCCGCCGTTGACGGTAGGCAGCCACCGGTACGGCACATCGAGGTGAAAGGCCGCGTCAAGGGGGCCACCACTATCACGGTGACGCGGAACGAGATGCTGTACGCGCTGAACCAGGCCGACAAGTTCCACCTTGCCATCGTGCTGGTGGGCGAGAACGACAGTATCGAAGGTCCGTACTACCTGCAGAACGTCTTCGACTGCGAGCCCGGCTGGGCCGAAGCCTCGCGAAATCTCGAACTGGCCCCGCTCATCGAGCGGGCGAAGGCCACACCATAACGGCAGCGCCCATCTATACTGCGCATGCCCGAGATGTGCCCGCTATGAACGACCGCAAGACCAGCCTAAAGCGCCTCACGCTACGGAACTTCCGCAGGTTTGAGGAAATCACCCTCGAACTGGACGAGAGGCTGACCCTCCTGGTGGCGGAGAACGGTGGCGGCAAGACAGCGATGCTGGATGGGATCGCGCTGGCGCTCTGGGACTTCGAGAGGGATGTCCTCGGAATCCAGCATGGCGGTTTCAGCGAATGGGACGTCCGCCGGCGTCCCTCTCCCGAGGGCGCCATGGTTCCTATGCTTCCCGTCAGCCTGGATGCTGAGGGCACAATCTATGGACATGAGGGCCGTTGGCGATGGGAGCTGCGGTCAATCGGAGGCAGGACGAAGCATCTCGAAACGCGACTGGCAACTGATGCGGCTGAGGAGGTCAACTATGATCTCGGCCTTTACGCGTCCAAGCGGCTCACGACTCCCCCGACTCTCCCGGTCGTTCGCTATTTTGGGACAGGGCGCCTCTGGCTACCTAACAAGCTGACTCAGGGGAAGAAGGATGCCGCCAAGGATTTGACCATTCAGGTCGAGGCCTATCGGAACTGCCTTTCCTCTTCATCCAGCTACCGTGAGTTCGAGGTCTGGTTCGAAAGCGTTGTCCGCGAGGCGCAGAACGAGCAGGCCACGAAGGCAGTATCGCCGCACAAGCCGCAGGTGAACCTGGCCGCCGTCAGGCAGGCGATCGAATGCGTTCTCGGGCCTTCGAGGTGGAAGAGTCTCGACTGGGATTTTCTGACTAGCACTGTCGTGGCCGTTCACGATGAATACGGGCGCCTGCCGGTGTCATGGCTCAGCGATGGCGTTAGAAATCTTATAGCCCTCGTGGGCGATCTAGCGTACCGGGCGGTCCGCTTGAACCCGCATTTGGGAGCCGAAGCCTGCGTCAACTCGCCCGGGATCGTGCTGATTGACGAGGTGGACATGCACCTGCACCCGTCCTGGCAGCAGCAGGTGGTGGGGCTACTCCAGAGGGCATTTCCCAAAATTCAGTTCGTCCTGTCGAGCCACAGCCCTCAGGTCATTTCGACCGTCTCCAGCGAGTGCATTCGGATGATCGGCGGGGACGCCCAGATTCGACGGCCGACCTTGCAGATGGAGGGAGCCGATGCGCCTCTGGCGCTCGCCGACGTGTTCGGCGTAGACAGCACTCCGCCAATTCCCATCGCCGAGGACGTAGCGCAGTACCGGCGTCTAGTCGAAGATGGCCACGCGAATAGCCCTCAGGCGTGTGCGTTGTGGTCGAAGATCCGCAATCACTTCGGACCCCATCATCCGGTGGTCATCGCAGCAGAGAGCCTGGTTCGGATTCAGGCACTTCGGGCCCGCCAAGGAAACAGGACCTAGCCTTGCGGTATCTGGACCGGACCGCCACATCCCCACCTGCTTGTCTAGCTCGTTACCTGAATGATCCCAATGCAGACTGGGAGGAGCTCAGCAAGAACAAGGCTGACTACCGAGAAGTCTGCGCCGCTCTTGCGGCGTTGCAAGGTAGCCGCTGCGCCTATTGCGACTGCGACCTCCAGCGGGAAAGCGACCACCCGCACATCGAGCACTTCGTCCAGCGACGCCGCAGGCCTGGCCGCACCTTTGACTGGTCGAACCTGTTCTGGTCGTGCTCACACGAAGCTTGCTGCGGGAAGCATAAGGACAATCATGCGGGTGCCTACGCCGACGCGGATCTGCTGAAGCCCGACGCTGACCAACCCAGAGACTTCCTTTGCTTCTCCGACGACGGCCGCGTCTGGCCGAAGAACGGCAGTCGCATGGGGGCCGAGACGATTCGCGTCTTCGCTCTGGATTGTGCGCGTCTTCGCGGGATACGACGATCGTACTTGTCTTCCCTCGCCGGTGAGCTGGAGCAGATGGCTCAAGCGGGTCTCTCCAATGCCGAGCTGATTGATTACAAGAAGGCGCTTGCATCGGAATGGCAACAGCAGCCGTTCTATAGCGCCGTTTTGGACGTTCTGGGCTTGTGACGACGATGATCAAATCACCCAAGAAGCTTATCGAGGTGGCGCTGCCGTTGGATGCGATCAATGCGGCGGCAGGGCGGGAGAAGTCGATTCGGCATGGGCATCCGAGCACGCTGCACCTCTGGTGGGCGCGGCGGCCGCTGGCGGCGGCGCGGGCGGTGATCTTCGCGCAGTTGGTGAACGATCCCGGCTTTCAGCAGGGCGGTGGCTTCAAGTACGGCAAGAACAAGAAGGAAGCGGCGGCCGAGCGCAAGCGGCTGTTCGGGATCATCGAAGAGCTGGTCAAGTGGGAGAACACCACCAACGAAGAGGTGCTGGAAAGAGCGCGGGCTGAGATCCGGCGCTCGTGGCGTGAGGTGTGTGAACTAAACAAGGACCACCCGCAGGCCGCGGATCTGTTCAACCCCGAAAAGATGCCGGGCCTGCATGATCCCTTTGCCGGTGGCGGGACCATTCCGCTGGAGGCGCAGAGGTTGGGGCTGGAGGCGTTCGCCAGCGATCTCAATCCGGTGGCCGTGCTGATCAACAAGGCCATGATTGAGATCCCGCCCAAGTTCGCCGGGCGGCCACCGGTACACCCCAAGGCGGAGCGACGGACCGTATGGAAGGGCGCCGAGGGCCTCGCCGAGGACGTGCGCCGCTACGGTGCGTGGATGCGAGAGGAAGCGGAGAAGCGCATCGGGCACCTTTACCCCAAGGTGGAGATCACCACGGCGATGGCCGAGAAGCGCCCGGACCTGAAGCCGCTGGTCGGGCAGAATCTGACCGTGATCGCGTGGTTGTGGGCGAGGACGGTGAAGAGTCCTAACCCCGCTTTCTCGCACGTGGATGTGCCCCTAGTGTCGACTTTCGTCTTGTCGAGCAAGGAAGGAAAGGAGAGCTACATGGAGCCCGTGGTCGAGGGCGACTCGTACCGGTTCGAGGTGCGCGTGGGCAAGCCACCGAAGGAGGCGGAGAATGGGACGAAGCTCGGTCGTGGGGCGAACTTTCGTTGCGTGCTATCGAACGCGGCGATCGAGCCGGACCACATCTACGCAGAGGCGAATGCCGGCAGGATGGGCGCACGCCTGATGGCCATCGTTGGCGAGGGCGAACGAGGCCGCGTCTACCTACCGCCACCGGAGGAGATGGAGCGCGTTGCCACCGAAGCAAAGCCAACTTGGAGGCCGGACGTTGCCATGCCCGGGAATCCTCGCTGGTTTTCGCCGCCGCTCTATGGCCTCAAGACCTACGGCGACCTTTTCACGCCCCGCCAGCTCGTGGCACTGACCACCTTCTCGGATCTCGTGGCCGAAGCGCGCGGACGGGCCCACAGAGACGCCATCGTCGCCGGCCTCCCGGATGACGGCAAGGGTCTGGACCAAGGCCGATCTGGGGCTCTGGCCTATGGCGAGGCCATAGCCGTGTACTTGAGCTTTGCGCTCAGCAAACTAGCTGATCGTGGTTCAAGCATCTGCACCTGGTTCACGGAGCGAGACTCCACGCGGAATACTTTCGCACGGCAGTCGATTCCGATGACCTGGGACTTCGCCGAACTGAATGTCCTTCTCGCCGGCACCGGCAGCTTTGAGGGTGCGGTTGAGTGGACGGCGGAGAGTATTGAAGGTGCTTCAGCAAGCGGAAGAGAGGCCGGCTTCTCGACTCAAAGTGATGCCCAGTCGCAAAACAGCTCGTCAGGCCAGTTCGTCTCCACCGACCCTCCCTATTACGACAACATCGGCTACGCCGACTTGTCCGATTTCTTCTACGTCTGGCTGCGCCGTTCACTGAAGTCGACATTTCCGGCGCTGTTCGCCACTGTGGCGGTTCCAAAGGCCGAAGAGCTGGTGGCCACGCCATATCGACACGGCTCCAAGGACAAGGCCGAGTGCTTCTTCCTCGACGGCATGACCGCGGCCATGCACAGAGTGGCCGAGCAAGCCCATCCGTCCGCGCCGGTTACCATCTATTACGCGTTCAAGCAATCCGAGACAAGGGACGAGAAGGGGACTTCCAACACCGGCTGGGAGACCTTCCTCGAAGCGGTTCTGCGCGCGGGCTTCGCGCTCACCGGGACCTGGCCCATGCGCACCGAGCTTGGAAACCGCATGGTCGGCGCGGGCAACAACGCCCTTGCCTCAAGCATCGTCCTGGTCTGCCGCAAGCGCCCCGTGGACGCGGCCACTATCTCGCGCCGGGAGTTCCTGCGCGAGCTGAACCTGGTGTTGCCCGAGGCCCTCGACGAGATGACGCGGGGTAGCTTTGACGAGAATGCGAAGGCCGCGGACGGGCAGCCGATGCCGCTCATCTCGCCGGTGGCGCCAGTGGATCTGTCCCAGGCCATCATCGGGCCGGGCATGGCGGTGTTTTCCAAGTACGCGGCCGTGCTGGAAGCCGATGGCGAGCCCATGAAGGTGAAGACCGCCTTGCAGCTCATCAACCGCTTCCTGGCCGAAGATGACTTCGACCACGACACGCAGTTCTGCCTGCACTGGTTCGAGCAATATGGCTGGGACGATGGCGCCTACGGCGAGGCCGACGTGCTCGCCCGCGCCAAGGCTACCAGCGTGGCCGGCCTGGTAGATGCAGGCGTGGCCAAAGGCGGCGGCGGCAAGGTGCGCCTGCTGCGGCCGGGTGAATACCCGTCCGACTGGGATCCCCAGAGTGACAACCGCACGCCCATCTGGGAAGCCCTTCACCAGCTCATCCGAGCCCTACGGGAAAGCGGCGAGACCGGCGCCGGCCAAATCCTCGCCGTGCTCAAGGCCCGCAGCGAAGCCATCCGCCAACTCGCCTACCGCCTGTACACCCTGTGCGAACGCCGCGGTCAAGCCGAAGACGCCCGCGCCTACAACGAGCTGGTCACCTCCTGGTCAGCCATCGAAACCGCAGCCACTCAGTTCCCCGAGACGAACGAGCAACTCAAACTTTCTGGAGTCAATTAGCCATGAAGCCCTGGCGAGAGATCTGCGTTCCGCATGCCGATGTTCTGGAAGGCACGTTTCAGCAGTCGGAGTTTGCGGCGGACATCACGGCGGTTCGCGATGGCAAGGCTTCGCGCGAATACCAGGACGCGGCGGCGTTCTTCCAGCGAACGTTCATCACCGAAGGCATGCGCCTGTTGCTAACGCAGGTGGCGCAGCGGCTGAACGGCAAGGGTGGCGAGCCGGTCATTCAACTACAGACGGCGTTTGGCGGCGGAAAGACGCACACCATGTTGGCCGTGTATCACCTGGCCGCGCGGAGCTGTGCGCTGAAGGACTTGGCCGGCATCCCGGCGCTGTTGGATCAGGCCAGGCTGCTGGATGTGCCCAAGGCGGCCGTAGCGGTGCTGGACGGCAACGCGCATGCGCCTGGGCAGCCTTGGTCGCACAGCAAGGCTTCCGTGCGCACGCTGTGGGGCGAGTTGGCCTGGCAGTTGGGGGGCGAGGACGGTCTGGCCATGGTGCGAGAGTCCGATGTCAGCGGGACATCACCCGGCAAAGAGGGCATCCGCGACCTTCTGCAACGATTCGCCCCGTGCGTGGTTCTGGTGGATGAACTGGTGGCCTACATTCGCCAGTTCCCGGATGGGCAAGCGTTGTCCGGCGGGACCTACGACAGCAACCTGTCCTTCGTCCAGGCACTGACCGAGGCCGCCAAGCTGGTGCCCACGGCCATCGTGCTGGCCTCGCTACCCGAATCCGAAGTGGAGGCGGGGAGTTCGCGCGGCGTGGGCACGCTGAAAGCGCTGGAGAAAACGTTTGGGCGCGTGCAGGCGTTGTGGAAGCCAGTGGCCACCGAAGAGGCGTTCGAAATCGTGCGCCGACGCCTGTTCGAGCGAATCCGCGACACGGCCGCACGTGATGCGGTTTGCCGAGAGTTCGCCAAGGCCTATGAGGCCGAGGGCAGCAAGCTGCCATCGGAGACCCACGAGGCTCGTTACTACGACCGCTTGGTGAACGCCTATCCGATTCACCCCGAGGTCTTCGATCGCCTATACGAGGACTGGACCACACTGGACGGCTTTCAGCGTACGCGTGGCGTGCTGAAGCTGATGGCTCGGGCCATCTACCGGCTGTGGCAGGACCAGAATCAAGACCTGATGATCCTGCCGGGCAGTCTTCCCCTGGCCGACAGCGGTGCTCGTGACGAGCTCTTGTACTACCTGCCGCCCGGCTGGGATGCGGTCGTCGAGAGCGACATCGACGGCGAGCGCGCCGAAGCAACAGACACGGACCGGCGCGAGCCTCGGTTTGGATCCGTCATGGCGGCCCGGCGGGTAGCCCGGACGTTGTTCTTTGGCAGCGCACCGTCTTCGGTCGGCGGGCACAGGGGGACACGAGGGGTGGACCGGGCGCGGGTCTTGCTCGGCTGCGTGCAGCCGGGGCAGCCGGCCGCGGCCTTCTCCGATGCGCTCAATCGGCTGTGCGATCGTCTGCACTACCTGGGCAGCTCGGGCGACAAGCAGCAGGACACCACGCGTTTCTGGTTCGACACCCGGGCGAACCTGCGGCGCGAAATGGAGGACCGGAAGGGGCGACTGAATGCGCATGGTGAGGTGCGCGACAAGATTGCCGATGTGGTCAGGAAAGCGGCGGCCGGTTCTGGGATGTTTGATGGCCTGCATGTCTTCACACCTAGCGGGGACGTCCCCGATGACGCCGGACTGCGATTGGTGGTCCTGCCGCCCGAGAACGCATACAGCAAGCAAGACCCCAGGCTGGCGTTCGAGGCCGCATTGGAGATCACCAAGAACAACGGCACACGCCCGCGGTATCGCGGAAATCGCCTGGTCTTTATCGCGGCCGATCTGGCTTCACTGTCGCGCCTGCGCGAGTGTGTCTGCACGGTGTTAGCGTGGCAATCGATTGCGGACGACATCGAGGATGGCCGTCTGAACGTCGATCGCCTGCAGGAGGCTCAGGCCAAGAAGGAACTGGAGAGCGCGAAAGACGTGCTGCCCAGGGCGGCGCGCGAGTGCTTCAAGTGGCTGTTGTGCCCAACCATGGCCTCTACGACGGACAAGGAGGCCACCATCGAGGCGTATCCCCTAAACAGTGGCGCGAAGACCTATGTCGGGGAAATCGAACGTGTCTGTCAGGAGAACGAACTCGTGGTGTCCACCTGGTCACCGGTTCACCTGCGTACGCGCCTGGCGGACCTGTACTGGAAAGATGGTGTCACTGCCGTGCGTGCAGCGGCGGTCTGGGAGGACATGCAGAAGTACCTGTACCTTCCGCGACTCAAGGCCAGATCGGTGCTGGAACAGGCCATCACCAAGGGGGCTGCGACAGCGGACTTCTTCGGCACGGCGTACGGGCAAAGTGGGGAGAGCTTCCAGGGCTTCAAGCTCGCTGACGCGAATGTCCAGTTCGACGACACGTTGCTGCTGATCGAGCCCAAGGCAGCCGCACAGTATGCCGCAGCGTTCGCGGAGAAGGCTGCTAGGCAGCTAGAACAGCAGGCTGGCAGTGCGGGGGCATCAGCGCCTGCGTCCGTCGACACTGGCCGCGGCCGGCCGACAGGAGGTGGATCTGGCCCGGCACTGACGAGCCAGACGACGAGGGCCAGAGTATTCATCGGTGCAATCGATGTGAACGCCGCTACGGCAAAGATGAAGCTGGTCCAAATTGCCGAGGAGCTGATCGCTGTCTTGGTGACCGATCCCACGGCATTGGTGCGAGTCACGGTCGAGATCTCGGCGGACTTCCCGAACGGAGCATCCGAGCAAACCAAGCGGGTCGTTTCGGAAAACGCTACAGCGCTGGGTCTCAGGACCAAACTCTGGGAGTGACCGCTGGGTCAGGGTCTGGAAGTTGCCAGGTGGAGTCGGGCGGTTTCCCCACGGGCGACCACAGACCTGAACACGAGAGTGACAAACGGTGGTCGGGGCGCATGCCGTCTGTTATCTACTCGCGGGCACCATGCTTCCCCAACTCGTCCTCATGGCCGTTCTCAGCGCAGCGCCCTCCCGGGCGGGAAACCCCTCCATGGAAACCGTCGCCGTAAAAATACGCGAGCTTCGCAAAGCCGGACGAGATCCCCTCGCGGGACTCTTCGTCGTCTACTCGATCGAGTCCGACGACTACTACGCCAACGTCCAGGAAACCCGTGACGTCCTGACCGTCGACGGGAAGGGCACCGCCACTCGCTTGCAGACCAACGATCAGCGTTCCCCCGGAGTGCCTCCCGGAAAATGGTCGGGCAGCCTTGCCCGCTCGGAATTGGAAGCCTTTCTGAAGCGCCTGGAGGCTGGTGGGATCGACCTGCCCGTCGACGGGGGCGCACCACCTCTGCCCACCGAGCCTTACGAGGTCTTGCGCGTGCGGGTGGGTGGAACCGAAGGCTCCATTGGCCGGCGCGGAATCCCGATGAATCCCACAC